>JAFNAJ010000330.1 GCA_017860085.1 Acidobacteriota bacterium
GGCGCTGTATCCGTGGGTCTGGACGCTGAACTCCCGGATCGCGTCGACGCCGAGCAGCACGCCTGCCATGCTGGAGGGCGCCTTGTCGGAGATGTCCGCAATGTTGGTGCCGTCGAGCAGGTAGCCGGTGTACTCGGGACGTGCACCCGCCACGGCCAGTTGCGTGCTCGCGAAGCCCGACTGGAACTCACGGCCCGTGGCCCGGCTCACGACCACTCCCGGCTGCAGGGTCGCCAACTGGAGGAAATTGCGGCCATTGAGGGGAAGCTCCCCGATCTGCTGCGTGGTGACGATGCCCCCGACGCTCGTGGCCTTCGTGTCGAGGAGCGTGGATCTCGCAGTCACCTCGACGGTCTCGACCAGGGCGGCCACCTCGATCGACAGGTCGACGTCGACATCGCTGCCAATCGTGACCACGACGTCGTGTTGCATGGCCGGGCTGAATCCGGCTCGCTCGGCCAGCACCCGATAGCGACCCGGCGGCAGGTCGACGACGCGATAGTGACCTCGCTGGTCGGTCGTCACCGACCGCGCCAGCCCGGTGTCCAGGCTGGTTGCTGTCACCGTGACCCCTGACGCCAACGTTCGCGAGGAGTCGGTGACGTCGCCCGAGATGCTGCCCGTGGTCGACTGGCCAGCCAGTGGGACGGCGACAAGGAGCGCGATCGCGCAGAGAACGGATCGGGCCGTCAATCCCGGACCAGCCGGGCAGCATGGGAGCGTCGCTGGCGCCATGGGAGGGTAAGCGCTAGTGTGCCGCAGTCCCGGGCCAGAGTCCAGCATCCCGGCTCATCCCTGGTTCCCGCCGGGACTGGGGAACGGGTTCGATCTACAATCGGGCGCTCTGCGTTCGTTCGGCGTCGTCGCGTCGAGGCATGCGCCACGTCGAGGCGGTCATGGCGACCCTCCGCTTCTGCTTCCTGACCACCTTCTACCCGCCCTACAACTTCGGCGGGGACGGGATCTGTGTCGAGCGCCTAGCGCGCGCCCTAGTTTCACGCGGCCACCAGGTCACCGTCGTGCACGACGTTGACGCATTCGACATCCTGCGGCGCGGCCCCCTGCCCCCGGTGGCCCCGGAGGCGGTTCCCGACGGCCTGAGGGTCGTACGGCTCCGAACCCGGTTCCCGCGGCTGTCGGCCCTGCTGACGCACCAGCTCGGCCGGCCCGTGATCCACGCCAGGGCTCTGCGGACCCTCGACACCCAGGAGCATTTCGACGTGGTCGTCTTCCACAACGTCTCGCTCGTGGGCGGACCGGGGATCTTGTCGTTTGGCGGTGACGCGCTGCGCATCTACGTGGCGCACGAACACTGGCTGGTGTGCGAGTCGCACGTGCTCTGGAGACACGACCGCGAACCCTGCGCCGCACGGGAGTGCCTGCGTTGCGTCCTCCAGTACCGACGACCACCTCAGCTCTGGCGCCGAACAGGCTGGCTCGGGCGGCAGTTGCGTCACGTCGACCGTTTCGTCGCGCTGAGCCAGTTCAGCCGCGACAAGCACCGAGAGTTCGGGTTCCCGTACGACATGGAGGTCGTGCCCTACTTCGTGCCCGAGCCCGACGTGCCGCGTCCCACATCGACCCGGCCCCTCGATCGCCCGTACTTTCTGTTCGCAGGCCGGCTCGAGCGGATCAAGGGACTCGACGATGTGATCCCCGTGTTTGAGCGGTATGCGGCAGCTGACCTCGTCATTGCTGGCGACGGGACCCACGCCCAGGCGCTCCGTCGCCTGGCGGCGGGTAACCCGCGCGTCACGTTCCTGGGCCACGTCCCGAGGCAACGCCTCGACGAGTGGTACCAGCATGCAATCGGGCTGATCGCGCCGTCGTCGGGATTCGAGACGTTCGGGTCGACGGTGGTCGAGGCCTATCAGAACCGGACGCCTGTGATCGCGCGACGCCTCGGGTCGTATCCGGAGATGGTGGCCGCCGGCGGCGGCGAGTTGTTCAGCACCGCGGAGGAGCTCATGGGCTGCCTGCACCGCTTGCAGCACGAGCCCGGTTACCGCGAGACACTCGGGCGGCGCGGACGCCTGGCGTATGAGACCCACTGGTCGGAGCCCGTGGTCGTCTCTCGTTTTCTCGAGGTGGTGGAGCGCGCACGCGCGCGACGGACGGCCGGGTCGAGATCGGTCTGAGCGCGAACGATGAAAGCGATTCTGACCTGGCACTCCATCGATGCGTCGGGATCGGTGATCTCGACACCTCCCGAGGTGTTTGCCGCACAGGTCGACTGGCTCACGTCGGGCAGAGTCCGCGTGGTGTCTCTCCCGAATCTCGTTGCGTTGCCCGAGCAGGACGATGCCGTGGCGCTCACATTCGATGACGGGTTCGCCAACTTCGCCACGCACGCGGCCCCGCGCCTGTTCGACCGGGGCCTTGCAGCCACGCTGTTCGTCGTGACCGACCGCGTGGGTTTGACCAACGACTGGGGCGGATACCCCGAAGCCGGGATCCCATCGCTTCCCTTGCTCGGGTGGTCGGAGCTTGGTCACCTGGTGGAGGCTGGCGTCGACGTGGGATCACATTCGCGATCGCACGCGGACCTTGGCATCCTGCAGGGGCCCAAGTTGGCGGACGAGGTCGCGGGCTCTGCCGAGCGGATTGTGGCCGAGCTTGGGCAGCGACCGCGCGTGTTCGCGTATCCCTACGGGACCGTGAGTGACGCGGCCACACATGAGGTCGAGCGTGTGTTCGAGTGGGCGTGCCTCGCCGACCTGCGAGCGGTCAGATCGACCGACCACCGCACCCGGCTGCCGCGCATCGACATGTACTATTTGAGGAACCTCAGAACCCTCGACGCGTGGGGTTCCGTGACCTTCCAGGCGTACTTCGCGATTCGGCAGGCGTTGCGTGGACCCAGGCAGCGGTTGCGCACCACCTTGAGACGGCGGCGGATGGCCCGCCCGCCGGCAGGCGGCAAGTCACCGGCTTGACGCGGCCGCGGGTCAGCGACTACAAGGCATGCGTGGGCAGGAGAGCCCGCCGTGCTGCGCCTCCGTGTTTCGTCGCTCGTCGCATACCTCGGCCTTGACCGCACAACGGGGGCAGCGTTCTGGTTCGTCATCGCCGCCGTCGGCATGACGTGGCCGCTCGCCGCCGCGCTGACGCGCGACGTTCCCTGGGATTTCGGCGATCCGCTCCTCAACTGCTGGATCATCGGCTGGACCGCGGAGCGCCTGCTGCGGGGTGTCACCGGCGATCCCTGGGCCCTGGTCGGTCTGTGGCACGGCAACATCTTTCATCCCGAGCCCCTGACGCTTGCGTACTCCGAGCTGCTCTACGCGCAGGTGCTGCAGGTGCTGCCCGTCTACGCGGCGACCAGGAACCTGATCCTCTCCTACAACCTGCTCTTCATCTCGACGTTCGCGCTGTCGGCGCTGGGAACCTATCTCTTCGTGCGGCAACTGACCGGTGACTGGCGCGCAGCGCTCGTGGCGGGGCTCGCCTTTGGCTTCGCCCCGAACCGGGCCGCGCAGGCGCCTCATCTACAGGTGTTGTCGTCGCAGTGGATGCCGTTCGCGCTGTACGGGTTCAGGCGGTACCTCGACACCGGGACGCGGCGTGCCCTCAGCGGAGCCACGGCTGCCGTCATCCTGCAGAACTGGTCGTGCGGGTACCACCTGCTGTTCTTCGCGCTGCTGCTGCCCCCCTATCTTCTCTGGGAGCTGTACGCGCGCGGCCGGCTCAAGGATGCTGCCGCCTGGCGTGGCCTCGCGACGGCCGCCGTCGCCGTCAGCGTGGCGACCATTCCGGTGATGTGGCCCTATCTCGCCCTGCGCCAGATCCAGCCTGGCTTCAAGCGCAATCTGTCGGAGATCGAGTTCTACTCGGCCGACGTGTACGGCTACCTGACGGCCTCGCCGAACCTCCGGGTGTGGGGTCGGCTCCAGGCGTTCGCGCGCCCCGAGGGCGAGCTCTTCCCCGGCAGCGCCGTGCTCGCGCTGAGCACGCTCGCCGTGGGCGC
>JAFNAJ010000331.1 GCA_017860085.1 Acidobacteriota bacterium
GAGTCGGTTTCAGTTTCTGCCACCTAGGGCGGCGGGGGCCCGGTGGCAGTAACAGAAACCGACTCCGACCCCAACTGCCCGACGGGGCCGCCACGCCCGCCCGCAGGCGCCTGCCCAGTTGCAGCGCTTGTGGCGCGCTCACGCCTCAGAGTTCGCGCAGAGTGTCAGCGATCAGCGCGTCCGCGCGAGCGTGCGGTGCACGGCGTCGTTGATGGCGTCGGCCGTGATCCCGAGTTCGCGGTAGAGGACCTGGTAGGGTGCCGAGGCGCCGAAGCGGTCGAGCCCCACTACCTCGCCGTCGAGCCCCACGTACCTCCCCCAGCCCGCCGTCGCGCCGGCTTCGACGGCGACGCGTGCGCGTACGCGAGTCGGGAGCACGCGCTCGCGGTAGTCGGCGGGTTGGGCGTCGAAGAGCTCCGTGCTCGGCATCGAGACGACGCGCACGCGGAGACCTTCGTGGCGCAGGACGTCCTGGGCCGCCAGGGCCAGGTGCACCTCAGAGCCGGTGGCGATGATGACCGCCTGCGGATCGTCGGCGTCCGAGAGGACGTAGCCGCCGCGATGCGCCTCGGCGACGGGATAACGGGCGGGGTCGAGCACCGGCACGGCCTGTCGCGTGAGCACCAGCGCCGTGGGGCCGTGCTTGCGCTCGAGGGCCACACGCCAGCCGACCATGGTCTCGTTGGCGTCTGCGGGGCGGAAGACGCACAGGCCTGGGATGAGGCGAAGGCTCGCGATGTGCTCGATGGGCTGGTGTGTGGGGCCGTCCTCGCCGAGCCCGATGCTGTCGTGCGTGAACACGTACACGACCGGCAGATCCATCAGCGCCGCCATGCGAATCGAGGCGCGCATGTAGTCGGAGAACACGAGAAACGTGCCGCCGTACGGCCGAACGCCGCCATGCAGCGCCAGGCCGTTGAGGATGCCGCCCATGCCGTGCTCGCGCACGCCGAAGTGAACGTAGGAGCCGGCGAGGTTGTCGCGACTGATTGCCGCCACACCCGTCGGCTGCGTGTTGTTGGACGGCGTCAGGTCGGCTGAGCCGCCGACGAGCGAGGACACGACGGGCAGGAGGGCCTTCAGGGCTGCGCCCGACGCCGCGCGCGTCGCCACGGGCTTTTCGGCGGGCGCGATCGGCAACGCGGTGTCCCACCTGTCTGACAACTCACCAGCGATCGCCTGTTCGAACCCCCGTGCCAGATCGGGGTGCGCGCCGCGGTAGTGCTCGAACATCTCGCGCCACGCGCGGTGGGCCGCGCGACCGCGATCGGTGGAGCCCTTCATGAAGGCGGCCACTTCGCCCGGGACGTGGAACGCGGGCTCGGCGGGCCAGCCCAGTCGTTCCTTCGTGAGCGTGAGTTCGTCGGGTCCAAGCGGCTCGCCGTGGGCCTTCGCGGAATCCTGCCGGTTGGGGCTGCCGTAGCCGATGTGCGTGCGACAGGCGATGAGCGAGGGTCTGGTCGTCTCGCGCTGGGCCGCCTCGATCGCGCTACCGACGGCCGCCGGATCGTGTCCATCCACGCGGCCGACATGCCACCCGTAGCCGGTGAAGCGCGCGAGCACGTCCTCGCTGAAGGTCAACGACGTGGGACCGTCGATGCTGATGCCGTTGTCGTCGTACAGCACGATGAGCTTGCCGAGGCCGAGATGACCCGCCAGCGCGCACGACTCGTGCGTGACGCCCTCCATGAGGTCGCCGTCGCTTGCGATGACGTACGTGTGGTGATTGACGATCGGGAATCCCGGGCGGTTGTAGCGCTGGGCGAGCCAGCGCTCGGCGAGGGCGAGGCCGACCGCGTTGCTCAGTCCCTGCCCCAGCGGGCCCGTGGTCGTCTCGACCCCGGCCGCGACGTCGCGCTCCGGGTGACCGGGCGTGCGGCTGCCCCACTGGCGGAACGCCTTGAGTTGGTCGAGCGGCAAGTCGTAGCCCGTGAGGTGGAGCAGGCCGTAGAGCAGCATCGACCCGTGCCCCGCCGACAGCACGAAGCGGTCACGGTTGGGCCACACCGGGTCGTCGGGGTCGTGCAGCAGGTGCCGTGTCCACAGCGCCACGGCGGCGTCGGCCATGCCCATGGGCATGCCGGGATGGCCGGAGTTGGCCTTCTGCACGGCATCGGCGGCCAGCATCCGCACGGTGTTGGCGGCCAGCGTCTGGGTCTCTGTGGTCGGCATCGGTGTCCCGTCCCCGGCGGTTGGGGTCGGCGTGGATTTCCGGCCAGGAATCCATGCCGAGCCCGCTACGGGAGATTAGCCGCCCGGACCGCCTCGCGCAACAGGCGCCGCGGTCACGGCTGCCACGGCACCTCGGCGACGCGTTTGAAGCTGGCCCCGAGCGCGGTCAGCCGCGGCCCGTGCCTCCCCAGCCGCACGCGGAACTCCTCCCAACTGCGCTGACTCGCCGGCGACCACCCGACCTCGGCCACGGCCGCAAGCCTCGGCAGCGCCATGTACTCCACGTCGCGGATGTTCGCCAGCGTCTCCGACCACACGGGCGCCTCGACACCGAGAATGGCCGACTCGCGAATCGCGGCGGAGAACGACGCCGGGTCCCAGTCGTAGGCCGTCCTGACCGCGACATAGCCCGCCCAGTTGAGTCCGAGCGCCGTTTCGGGGTCGTACTTCATGTCCAGGTACACCCGGCTCGCCGGCGAGAGAATGACCTTCGTCCCCTTGGCGACCGCATCCGCCGGATTGGCCTCGGGCCTCCACACCTGCACGACGGACGTCGGCGACAGGCTGGTCGCTGCCACCTCGTCCCATCCCAACATCACCTTGCCGTGCCGCTGCACGATGCCCTGCACACGCTCGATGAAGCGCGCGTAGTCGTCGGCCGTCAACGTCTTCACCTCGTCGCCTCCGACGTGGAAGTACGGCCCCGGCGTCAGCGCCCCGATCTCCCGCACCACATCGTCGATGAACCGGTACGTCACGTCCTTGCCCACGCAGAGCGAGCTGAAGCCCACCTCGATCCCCGTGTAGAGCGGCCTCGCCACGCCGTCGCAGTTCAGCTCGGCATACGAGGCGAGCGCGGCGTTGGTGTGGCCGGGCATGTCGATCTCGGGAACGATGGTGATGAAACGCTCCGCGGCGTACTCGACCATGCGCCGGTAGTCGGCCTGCGTGTAGAAACCTCCCGGCGTGCCGCCCACCTCCGTGCGCCCGCCATGGACCGTCAAGTTGGGCCACGACGTGATCTCGATTCGCCAGCCCTGGTCGTCCGACAGGTGCAAGTGCAGCCGGTTGAGCTTGTAGAGCGCCATCAGGTCGATGTAGCGCAGCACCTCGTCGACGCTCAGGAAGTGTCGGGCCACGTCGAGCATCGACCCGCGCCAGGCGAAGCGCGGCTGATCGACGATCTGGGCCGCGGGCGCCGAGATCGGCCGTGCCTCGTCGACCCGGGCGGCCTCGTACTCCACAGCGGGGGGCAGGAGCTGCCGAAACGTCTGCACACCGTAGAACAGGCCCACGGGTTCGTTGGCGACGATGGAGACCCGCTCGGGGGAGATCGTCAGCTCGTAGCCCTCGGGGCCGAGCGAGGGACGCGACGCGATCTCGAGCGAGATGCTGCCGGGCTTCGGCGGGTTCGTCGCGGTCTCCACCGGCGGGGCCGCCGGACCCGCGATCAGGCCGATGAAGTCGGACAGATATTGCCCGAGGCGCGCCACGCGGTCGTTGCCGGCCGGCACGGCGATGGTGGTGTCGGGCGTGAGAACGAACCGGTCGTTCGGCAAGAGATGGGCCGAGACCGGCGCAGGTATCACCTCGTGCGTCGGCGCCACGGGGGTCACCTCCGGCTGCACGGGGCGACCACGACTCGCGCACGACGACAGCGACAGGCCCACCGCCATCAGCAGTGCGGCAGAGTGCCAGTCTCGCAGAGGGAAAGGAAGGGGGTGCGAATGGATAGGCATGACGCCAACAACGTAGCCGATCCCCGGGCCGGATG
>JAFNAJ010000332.1 GCA_017860085.1 Acidobacteriota bacterium
CCACGCGGCCTGATGAGCGTCACTGCGGATGAGCGATTGCTGAAGCATCACTGGAAAGAGCATGGTCGCGAAGTGATAGAGGCGGGGGCGGCCCAGGTGCGCGGCACCGGCTTCCTCTGCGTCCATGATCACGCCCGCGATCAGGTAGACGACGGTCAACGGCGCGATTCCAAGGACGGCGAGGCGGAACCGCGGGTCGAACCTGAATTGCGCACGCACAAGGAGGGCGATCGCGCGGCCCTCGTGGTGCAGGAATCGAGCAGGCAGGAGCGAAACCGCAATCCGACTCAGCGCCCCCGGCACCCTCGAGAACCCGGACCCGGGCTGGCCAGCCGGACCCGCGATGGACAGGCTGTCGGCGTACTCCAGTGACATCCGTCCGCGGACGACGACCACGCCCGCCACGAGCGCCACCGCTGACACCACGGCCGAGAGGCCATCGAGCCAGCCCGCTCGCCCCTCGACGATCTCGATCCAAGACGCGAACCAGCTCGCCGGATTGAGCATCAGCCACCACGGTTTCCCAACGGTGAGCCCTTTACGCATGAAGTCGCCGAGCAGGGCCGGCACAGCCACGACCGACCCGTAGAGCGCCAGGCCGAGACCGAACTGGAGAGTGGTCAGCGCGGGCCGCTGCCACGCTCGCGGCACAGACTGCTGGATGGCGGTGTACAAGACCACGATGGCCACCGCCGTTCCGAAGGCGGCGCCTCCGGTTGCCACCACCGCGACGGCTCCGCGCGCGATGCTCAAGCCGCCAGCGGTTGTGAGCGAGAGGCACGGCAACAGGGCAAGCGGCGCCGTGAGCACGGCGACGTAGAGCAGCAACCTCGAGATCCTCGCCAAGAAGAACGTCTGCGAAGACACGGGCAGATGCGCGAGCATCTCGTGATCCTCGGGAGAGATCACGATGGTGGGAAAATCGAGCACGACGCTCGACGCCACGGCAAAGATGACGAGCGTGAAATACAGCGTCGTCGAAAGAAACCGGTCGGGGCTGACGGCGATGAGAACCGCGAGCGTGCCCCCGACGAGCAGCTTCAGGACGAGCACGCTGGCGACGAACGCCCACGCTCGACCGCCTCGACTGCCGAAGCCCTGGACGGTCCGGCCACTCCTCCAGTCCGTACGAACGCTCGCTTGCACCAGGGCCAGCCACTGACTCCAGTCGACGTCCGACGGCTGCGACACCTCTCTTTCCCTCACGGCTGCCGACCGGCCGATAGCAACATCAGGGCCGTCTCGCGGGTAGCATAACGCCCGTTCTCGGTCCGTGACCAGCGCCTCTGCGAGGGCCGAGCGCTTCTCGGAGAGCACGCGCGGGCGGCAGTGGCGCGCGATCCTGCGCTTCGTCCACACTGGAGAGGTGCTGGGCGGAGTCGGCCAGACGATCGCCGGACTGGCATCCTTCGGCGCATGCTTGCTGGTCTACGCAGGCGGTGCGCTATCGTGGCGGGCGTGGCGCGTGCGGCGCGCGAAGTGACGCGAGACGCTCACGCGTGAGCGAGGTCGCCGCGTGATTGTCTCCACCGGCGTCTCGGCAGACTGGAGGAAGGGGAGCAATGAAGTCAGTTTCGAACTGCTTCCTGTTGGCATCCCTGTTGATGCTCGGGACGTGTGAGGCGCAGGGTCCGTCGCCTGCCCCGACCCCGTCGGCGTGCGAAGGGCTGTCCGCTTTCACGCTGCGGGACATCACGATCACCTCGGCGCGCCTGGTGGGCCCGGGAGAATTCGTGCCGCCCGCGGGCCCGGGCGGTGGCTCCAGAGGCCCAGGTGGAGGCCGGAGTGGTCGGCCTGGGGCTCCCCCCGACGCGCCCGGTGCGACGGTCAAGGCACTGCCGGCCTTCTGCCGCGTCACCGGCGTCGGTTCGCCACACATCAACTTCGAGGTCTGGCTGCCCGCCCCGACCGGGCCTGGAGCATGGAACGGGAAGTTTAACGGCGTGGGCAACGGCGGCCTTGCCGGGTTCATCGCCTATCCCGCGATGATGCAGGCGCTCGCCCGCGGGTACGCCACCGCCAGCACCGACACTGGACACACGAACCGCCCGGAGGACCAGGACTGGCCGATGCGGGATCCTGCGCTGATCACCGACTTCGCCTCGCGCGGGATCCACGTGACGGCCGTGGCCGCCAAGCGCCTCGTCGAGACCTACTACGGGCGCCCACCCGCGCGCTCCTACTTCACCGGGTGCTCCGGCGGGGGCGGCCAGGCTCTGTCCGAGGCCCAGAGGCACCCTGCCGACTACGACGGCATCGTTGCAGGCGCGCCGGCCAACTACCCGACTCAGATGTGGCCGGGCGAGATGTACTCGGCCTACGTCACCCACCGCACGCCCGCGCACCTCTTGCCGCGGGAGAAGCTCCCGATCATCACGTCCGCCGCGCTCGCCGCCTGCGACGCGAAGGACGGCGTCAAGGACGGTGTTCTCGACGACCCGAGGCAGTGCCACTTCAATCCCGCGGTCCTGGCCTGCAAGGGCGCCGACGCTCCCGACTGCCTGACCGCCGCGCAAGTGGACTCCGTGAAGAAGATCTACGAGGGCCTGAAGGACCCGTCCTCCGGCGCCCGGTTCTGGCCGGGGTTCGAGATCAGCAGCGAACTCGGATGGCCTGGTCACATCCTCGATGCCGGCGGACCTCCGCTGAGCTACTTCAAGTACATGGTGCTGCGCGATCCCAGGTGGGACTGGAAGACCTTCGACTTCGGCGACCCGAAGTCCTTCGCGGTCCTCGTTGACGCCTCGCGCCGCTTGGGCCCCGTCCTCGATTCGATCGATCCCGACCTGACTCCCTTCAAGCAGCGGGGCGGCAAGTTGATCGCGTACCACGGCTGGCTCGATCAGAATATCTCGCCGCGCAACACCATCGCCTACTACGAGCGGGTCAAGGAGCGCATGGGCGGTGAGCGCGACACGCAGTCGTTCTTCCGTCTCTTCATGGTGCCCGGGATGGGGCATTGTGGCGGAGGGCCCGGGACGAGCACCTTCGACGCACTCGCGGCGCTGGAGCAATGGGTGGAGCAGGGAACGGCTCCCAATTGCATTGCCGCGTCCCGCGTCGCGGACGGGAAGGTGGATCGCACGCGCCCACTGTGCGTGTACCCGATGGTGGCGGTCTATCGGAGGTCGGGCAGCACAGACGAAGCGGCGAACTTCGAGTGCCGGGTGCCTTGAGAGCGACGTTCGCGCGGGTGTGTCCGGCTCCGTAGTCGAGGAGGACTCCAAGGACGGCAGGCGCCCGGTCGAGGACGTCGTCATCAAGGACCTCATCCCGCACGTCGATGCCACCTCCCGCACGGCGTCGGGGGGCTGGGGGACGAGGGTTTCGCCTTCTGGCGCGAGGCGTTCAAGGGCGCCGCGCCGGGTCGATAGCAAGGAAGTCGGGCGTGGGCCGGTCCGCAGGACGCTCGCCCGTGAGCCGACTGAACGCGTCGTCTATCGACGAGGACCCGGTGGACTGCAGGATCTCGGGCACCGATCCCTCCGCCACCTTGCGTCCCCGATGAATGACGAGGATGCGCGTGCACGTGCGTTCGACGACGTCGAGAACGTGCGAGCAGAAGAGAATCGCGCGGCGACGGGCGGCCAGCCTTCGCAGCAGGTCCTTGACGAGGATTGCGGTGTTGGCATCGACGAAGTTGAGCGGCTCGTCGAGCAACAGGACCTCCGGATCGTGGATGAGTGCGCCAGCGATGACGACCTTCTGCCTCATCCCCCTCGATAGCTCGAAGAGCCGCTTGCTTCGCACGTCCGTGAGCGAGAACAGCTCCAAGAGCTCATCAGAACGAACGCGCGCCGTTGCCGGCTCCAGGTGGTGCAGCGACGCCACGAAGTCGAGGTACTCGCACGGCGAGAGCGTCTCGTAGAGGGCGCCCGTCTCGGGCACATAGCCGATGCGCCTCTTGACCTCCTGCGGTGATGCTTCGACGTCGTAGCC
>JAFNAJ010000333.1 GCA_017860085.1 Acidobacteriota bacterium
AAGTACGTGCCTGAACCCATCGCGATGCTCGCGGTGCGGTCGAACAGCGGACGTTTTCGGAAGAGCGACTGAGCCGGGGCTACTGGAGGGCTGTCGGCGAGGTCTCCGTGAGGATGACCGTGCTGTCTTCGTAGACGGCGCGAACCTCCGAACCGCGGATCTCGAGGGCCGAGCCCCGTCCTCCGGTGTAGTAGCTCGACAGGATCCCCGTGTCGATGAGGAAGATCTGTCCCGAGAAGCGCGCGGTGATGCGCAGCGTCTGCACCATCGTGTGCCCGACGACCACTCGCGACGCGCCATAGCGCTGCAGCAGGCCCGGGAGGCCGGCAGCTTCGTCGTTCGACGTCCAGTTGGCGTAGCCTCTGAACCACAACGGGCCGTTGGGATTCACGAGGTACCACGACCCGATGCGGAGCAGTTCCTCCATCAGGGCCAGGTCCGAGGGACTGACCGGCGCCGAGGACGGAGCCATCGGGTCCTGCGCCGCGGCCCGCGCCGCGAGAACGTGGGCCCGAGCCGCGTCGAACAGTTCCTGGAGCGTGAAGAAGGGGAGCGCCCACCCGCGCGCCACCATGATCTCCACAACCCGATCGAACGTCTCGACCTCTCGGCGCACCTGGCGATTGATGTCCTCGAGCTCCTTGGGAGCCATCTCGGGAGCGATGCCGCCGTGGACCAGCATCGTGTCGCCCACCTTGACGACCGCGGGCCGTTCGCGCAACCACTTCCCGTAACGACCCGCGGGCCCGATCGCCTCGCGGTACTCAAGATACCCCCGTGGGTGGGCCGCCATCCAGGCGTCGCGGTCCAGCTCCTGGTACGGCGAGGGAGGGGGCGAGAACGCTTTGCGCTGCCGCGCCGCGAGCTTCTGATGGGCGTCGAATGCCGCGAGGCGGCGCGCCTCCGACTGATCGTCGGCGAACTTCCCGTAGAGTTCCTGCGCCACGCTGCGCAGCTCGCCCACGAGGTTCATCGCCTCGTGGTTGCCCATGAGGGTGATGGCGCGACCGCCCTCGGACGGGGCCTGCGCCTCCAGCGACATCAGCAGATCGAGGACCTCGATGACCTTGACGCCTCGATCGAGGACGTCGCCGACCTGGACGAGGCTGGTGGCACCGCCGGTCCAACGGCCCGACCGGTCTGCGAGGCTCGCACGCTCGAGGATTCCAAGCAGGGCGTCGTAGTCGCCGTGGACGTCGCCCACGGCGACCAGGCGCGTGGCCTCATGTTGGGCCGAGTCCTGCGTGAGCGGAACGGCGACCAGCGCGCTGACGATCAGCGCGCTGGTCCCGATCAGCCGGACTCGAGCACCCGTGCCCACCTCGGCGCTTTTCCCTGGCTTCCCGCGCTGGTCAGGGTGCTACCGCATCAAGACCGCAGGCTCGCTCGTCTTCTTGATCATCTCGTCGATCTTCTTCTGCAGGTTGTCGCGTCGGGTGATGATGGCCTTGATCTCGCCGTCCCCGATCCACGGGCTGAGCACCGGCTTCAGTTGCTCGTAGGTCAGCGTCTTCATCGAGTCCCACAGCGCCTTGTCGACCCGCTGGAACGCGACGATCTCCTTCTTGGTGTTGGTGAGCGCGCGCGAGTGGTCGATCAGGATGAGATGCCAGTCGGGGTCGTAGATCAGGTTGCCCTGATTGCGGTCGGTGTTGCCGATCAGGTTGTCGAACAGCTTCATGCGCGAGATCTGCTTCGACCACGCGTAGGCATCGGGTCCGGTGACGGGGCTGTCCATCTTCCACGCCTTGATGTCCTCGACCCACATGACCATGGCGCCTTTTTGTCCGTCGATCTCCCGCTCGACCGCGGGTGGCACCATGCGCATACCGAGGACCTTGTCAATCTCGTACGCCGCAATCTCGGCCTTGTAGCTGTCCCAGAAACCGCCGTGGATGCCCGGCGGCAGCGGCTTCCACGCCGCCCGGCGCACAAGTCCGCCGGCCTTGAAGATGGCCCGCTTCGGCTTGGTGACGCCCATGCCGACCTCTTCGATCTTCTCGATCTCGGCCGTGCGCAGGAACTCCTCGATTTCGGCCTCCCGGCCGATCCAGGCCTTGGAGCACGCTGCCGCGTCAACCTGCGGCGCAGCGGCCGCAGGGGCCGGTTCCTGAGCCTGGACCGGGGCGGCAATGGCCCACGCGACGAACACTGCAGCCAAGACACGGACGAATCCACCGACGCGCATCATCTCCTCCTTAACGAACGTCCAGCTGTCCGGAAGACGGATGGATTATACCGCCACTTGCCACGGGCGGAGACCGGCGCCCTCACCGGCGCGTCGTCGCCCTATTCCACCGTGAGCCGTGTGCCCTTGGTCTCCGACTCTCGGGTCAGGCTCTCGATGTGCGCGTTGATCAGCACCTGGACAGCCTTCAGCACGTCGACCCAGGCCGACCTCACCTGTTGGCACACGTCGTCGTTCCCCGCGAGCTTGGCGATGAGCTGCGTCAACTCTGGGCCAAGCCCCATGCAGAGGCACGGGGGCCGCGGGGCCGCCTTCGGCGCTTCGGGCCTCGACGACGGCTCCGTCTCGTCACTCATGGCTGTCCTCCAGGATGACCGTCAGCGTGCCGTGATCCAGCCGCGCGCGAGTGGGCTTGAGTGCCGCCATCGAGGTGGGCAGGCCGATGTGGCGCCTCAGCGTGCCCACCTCGACGACCAGTTCGTCGCCCTTCTTGAACAACTCCACCTCAGCCTTGGTCGCAAACGGCAGGGCAATCTTGACCTGGTAGCGCCCGTCGGGGCGCTTCTCGAAGGTGTAGGGCCGCTCGGTACGCACAAGAGCCGACGGATCCTCGTCCGGTCCGTAGAGGGCCTGGGCCACCTCCTCGAGTCGTGCCCGCCCCAGCACTTCGTCCCGGAAAAGCGGGACCTTCCGCACCGGGATCGGCGAGAAGTAGTCCTCGATTTCCTTGTTCACCTGGTCCTGGGTGTGCTGCCACTCCTTGAAGTAGCCGACGGCAGCATCGGGCGGGAGCACGCGGTTGACGATGATGGTGTCCACCGTCAGACCGTGGAGCGAGAAGTAGACGAAGGCGCGCTGCGTTTCCCGCAGCACCACACGCTCGGGATTCGTGACGAGGCGGACGCTCGTCACCGACGGGTCTTCCAGCAGGTGCTCGACCCCGGACAACCGGTCGAACAGCTGCCGCACGTTGGCAAAGTAGCTGTCGGGCGGCAGCTCCACGGGCGCCACCTTGTTGGCGATCGGCCTCACCGCCTTCATCACCGTGCGCTGCACCGGGAAGATGTGCTTCATGTACCACTCGAGGGTGGTGGGCATGCTGATGAAGCGCAGCGACTCGGCCGTGGGGGCGCAGTCGAGCACGACCACGTCGTACCGTCCCTCGCGGCGGTACTGATTGACGTACATCATGGCGCTGAGCTCCTCCATGCCCGGCAGGATGGCGAGCTCCTCGGCCTCCACGTCGGTGAGGCCGGTCGTGCGCAGTACCGACATCACGTACGACGACACCTCGCGCCAATGCCGCTTGATCTCGGCCTGGATGTTCACTTCCTGGATGTAGAGGCGTTCGTCCAGGCGACAGGGATCGGCGGTGCGTCGCGTGAACAGATCCGACCCGAAGTCGAACGAGTCGGCGAGGCTGTGCGCCGGGTCGACGCTCATGACGAGCGTGCGGTACCCGAGACTCGCGAGGCGAACTCCCGTGGCGGCAGCCAGGCTCGTCTTGCCCACGCCGCCTTTCCCGCTGAACAGGAGAATGCGCAACGTCAGTTCGTATCCTGGTCGTCGTCACCCGGCCGCGTGAACCCCTGGCCGCCGCTCTTGAACCAGGCCGCGTCCGGCTCGTAGCTCGCCGTCAGGCTCTCGAGACGGGCCATCTCCGCCGAGGTCATCGGCTTGAACGTGACGGCAAGCCGCACGTTCTCCTCGAGCTGCTCGACCGTGTCGCAGCCGATGATCACGGTGCTGAC
>JAFNAJ010000020.1 GCA_017860085.1 Acidobacteriota bacterium
CCGCCCAGGTGTCGCCAGCCGCCATGGCCAACCTGCTGGGCGACCTGTGGCAGAAGGGCGTCCCGCAATGGGAAGCCGCGTGCGCGCACCGCAACGTGAAGCTGCACCTCTACGGCAAGGCCACCGCCCGCCCCGGCCGCAAGATGGGCCACCTCACCGCGCTCTCCGCCACCACCGCCGACGCCGTGCGCGACGTGCTCGCCGCTCGGAACGCGTTGTAGCGGTGGTCGCGGCAGCCCTTCAGGTCTTCGAGTCCAGAGTCCCGGTGGCCCGGTAGGGCGGACCTTCAGGTCCGTCGTGGAGCGGTTGCAGCGCGCCTTCCGAGCGCCGAACGCCGAGCCCCCAGCCCCGAGTCCACTTACAAATTTGTGTTGGATCCCCGCCTGGAGGCCTCGCGTCCTATCTGACATTGCAGCGAGGTTCCGGTGACGTTCGAGCGTCGGGATGGCGCTGAACGCCCCGGCGCTGCAGCGGGACCGTTCACAAAGGATGACTGTCACGCCGACGTTGAACGGCGGGACGAACAACGACCACGAGGAACGAAAGAGGAGTTGAAAGTCATGAAGAGAATGTTCATCGCGATGTCGCTTCTCGCCGCCGTCACGGTGGCCGCAGCGCCCGCCCTGGCGCAGGGCAGCAAGAGCAAGAAGCCCGTCACCACGCAGTCGGCCAATGCCAGTCTTCGAGTGGTCCACGGAATCAACGGTGCGGACCTCGGCCTGGAGTCAGCCCTGCCGGTCGACGTCTATGTCGCCGAAGCGAACGCGTGCCTCCTCCAGGGCTTCGAGTTCACAGAGGTGGCCGGACCTCTCTCGTTGGCCGCTGGAACCTACACCGTGACCATTTCGTTGGCCGATGCAAGCAATCCCTGCGGTGGCCCTGTGGCCATCGGGCCGGCGCCTCTCCCGCTGGAAGCCGGCAAGGACTACACGGCGATTGCCCACCTGACGGATGCGGGGGCGCCGACGGCTTCACTGTTCGCGACGCCCGACGCTGACCTGGCGGCCCCTGGCTACAGCCGCCTGGTGGCGCACCACACCGCGTGGGCTCCTGCCGTCGACGTGCTGGCCAACCGCGGCGGTGCGGGCAACGTTCCGGTGGCAGCCATCTTCGAAGGCGTGCCGAATGGCGCCAGCGGCAACCTCGACCTTCGTCCAGGCAACTGGACCGCGTATCTCGGCCTCCCCGGCACCGGAGAGCCACTCGAGGGCGCCGGGCCGTGGACGGTCACGACCAAGCCGTACAACGCCACGCTGGTGTTCGTGGTTGGGTCGCTGACCAACGGCCTGCAGCCCATCGTTGTCGACACGGCACTGAGCAAGCCCGCCAAGTAGGCAAGGCCGCACGAAACGAACGTGGACATTCCAGGGCCAGCCTGCGGGCTGGCCCTTCGCTTGTACAGGCCCGGCGTGCGTCCCACTCCCCCGCAGCGCGTGATGTGACTCGAAGCGTGATGCTCTACAATCTCGGGTCACCGGACCTCGATGGACACCTCGCTCCTCGCCGCGAACCTGCTCAGCCCGCCGATCCTCTTCTTCGCGCTGGGCGCATTCGCGGTGGGCGTGGGGTCCGACCTGGAGATCCCCACCCCAATCGCGAAGTTCCTGTCGCTGTACCTGCTGTTTGCCATCGGCATGCACGGCGGCCACGCGCTCCACGAGAGCGGGTTGCACACATCGGTGCTCGTTACGCTGCTGGCCGCGGTTGTCACGGCCTTCGTCGTGCCCCTCTACAGCTTTGCGATCCTGCGCTGGAAGCTCGATGTGCACAACGCGGCAGCCATTGCTGCGACGTACGGATCCATCAGCGCGGTCACCTTCGTCACAGCGGGCGCGTTCCTCGCGTCGCAAGGCCGGACGTTCGGCGGCCACATGGTGGCGGCCATGGCGCTGATGGAGTCACCGGCGATCGTCGTGGGCGTCCTGCTCGTGCGCTGGCTGGCGCCGGCCGCCCGCGAGGCGCCGCGAGCGGCCCTGGGGAGGCACCTCGTGCGCGAGGCCTGCTTCAACGGGTCCGTGCTGCTCATCCTCGGCAGCCTGGTCATCGGATTCGTCACGGGCACACCGGGCTGGAACGCGGTGAGCCCGTTTGCCGATGGCATCTTCAAGGGCATGCTGTCGTTCTTCCTGCTCGACATGGGCCTCGTGGCCGCTCGTCGCCTGAGCGACCTCCGATCGGCCGGAGCCTTCCTGCCGGCCTTCGCGCTCGGCGCTCCCCTCGTGAACGCCGCCGTCGGGCTCGCGCTGGCCCGGCTCCTGTCGCTGCCCGCCACCGACGCGTTCATGTTCACCGTGCTCTGCGCGAGCGCCTCGTACATCGCCGTGCCCGCCGCCATGCGCCTGGCCGTGCCGGAGGCCAACCCGAGTCTCTACGTGTCGATGTCGCTCGCGGTCACGTTCCCGTTCAACATCGTGATCGGGATTCCGCTGTACGCGTTCCTCGTACGCATCTGGTGGGGGTGACCATGACGACGGTGAGGAAGGTCGAGATCGTCACGGCGTCGCTGGAGATTGAGCACGTGCTCGAGGTGCTCGACAACGAGGGCGTGTCGGGCTACACGGTCATACGTGACGTGGTGGGCCGGGGGAGCCGCGGCGCACGGCCGGGCGACGAGCTGACCGGGGCCCTGACGAACAGCTACGTGATGACCGCGTGTTCGGCCGAGGAGGCCGAGCGCGTGGTCGCCGCCGTGCGGCCGATCCTCAAGCGTTTTGGTGGCGTAGCCCTCGTGAGCGAGTGCCAGTGGGTCAGGCACTGAGCGCCCCGCCTCGATCACGGGCCGCGAGGTCGTCGGCGGGCCGGGGCTAGTCGATCTCGACCGCCACGAACATCAGGCGCCGGCTGCGCTGCACCTGCAGCACGCAGGGTGCGCCGCTCGGGATGCGTGCGACGGCGCGCTTGAACTCGTCGAGGGTCGTGACCGCCGCGCCATTGAGGCCGTAGATCACGTCTCCGATCGCCAGGCCCTGCTCGCTCGGCGGCGCATCAGCCGACTTGGCGGCCACGAGCAGCCCGCCTTGCCGTCGCAGCTGCGGCAGCATGCTCGAAATGCGGGCGTCGAGCGGGATGGCCAGCACCCCGAGCCTCGGCACCAGGTTGTCGGCTGGATCGGCCATGTCGGCAAACTCCACGGGAGCCGTCTCCCGTTCGGCCACGGCCACCGTCGTGCGCCTGCGTTCCTGGCCCCGCATGAACTCCACGGCCACGGTGTCACCCACGCGACGCTGGTACACGTTCACCTCGAACTGGCGTCCGTTCTCCATGGCCTTGCCGTCGAGCGTCAGAATGACGTCTCCAGGCTGCAGGCCGGCCGCCTCGCCCGGCCCAGACGGGTAGACGTCGCCCACGACCACGCCGCTCAGCCGTTCGAGCTGGAGTCCCGCCGCGAGTGCCGGGGTGATGGTCTGGGCCGAGACGCCAATCGATCCACGCCGCACGCGGCCGGTCTGTCGGATCTGGTCGAACACGGCGCGGACGATGTTGCTCGGCACCGCGAACCCGAGGCCCTCGCTGCCGCCCGATCGCGTGACGATGAAGGTGTTGATCCCAACGACCCGGCCGGTGGTGTCGACCAGCGGGCCCCCGCTGTTGCCGGGATTGATCGGCGCATCGGTCTGCACGTACACCATCGGGTCGTCGGGCGCGCGCTGGCGGCCGATGGCGCTCACCACGCCCATCGACACGCTGTCTTCGAGGCCGAGGGGGTTGCCAAACGCGAGGACGATGGCACCCTGCCTGAGACCGTCCGAGTCGCCGAGCTCGAGCGCGTGCAGGTTCGACCGGTTCACGCGCAGCACCGCGAGGTCGGTCTCGGCGTCGAGACCGATGATCTTGGCATCGACCAGGTCGCCGCGCGGCCGAACGATGGAGCGCTTCTCGCCGGGCGCCGGCTCGGGCGGTGGAATCACGATCTGCACGCGCGTGGCGCCGGCCACGACGTGGGCGTTGGTCACCACGAGGCCCGACGAGTCGAGGATGACACCAGACCCGCCGGCCCGCTGACGGGTGATGAGGCCGCCGGCGGTTTCGGCCGTCTCGCGGATCTCGCCGTAGCCGGTGGCGACAATCGACACGACCGATGGCGACACCTGGGACGCCAGCGTCTCGAACGCGGCGCTCATCTCGGCCAGCGCCGCGGGCGCGCGTCTCACCTGCGCCGATCTGTTCTGGGCGATCACGGGCGCGATGCCCACCACGAGGCCCATCGCGCAAGCACCGACGAGGACTCGCGCTGTTGTCATCCCGTGCGCTCCTTCTGCGCGGCGGACCCGAAGGTCTGCCCTGCCCTGAGAACGTCCGACCCTTCGACGCCCAGAACCCTTGAACCTCAGAACCCTTGAACCCCAGAACCCTCTACTGCCCTTGCTCGTACACCGTCTTGCTGATCTGCGCGATGAGCGCCTCGCGTGCCTTCGATTCGAGGCCTCTCACAAGGACGACCAGCACGTAGGGCCTGGGCGCGAACACGATCGCGGCGTCGTGGTTGACTGTCGAAATCTCACCCGTCTTGTGCGCGACACGCGTACCCTCGGGCACGCCGGCCGGGATCCCGTCACGGAACTGCTGGTTTGCCAGGATCTCGATCATCTCCTTGCTGGCTTTCGGCGACACGGCCTTCCCGTCGGCAATGGCCTGCATCAGTACCAGCAGTGCCTCCGCCGTCGTGGTGTTGTTGCGGCCGGCCTCGTAGGCTTTCGCGTCCTCGACGCCTCGCAGCACCTGCATGCCACTCGCGCCGAGCTCCACGGTGGTCTGCTGGATCTTCTGCGGGCCGAGTCGATCGATGAGGATGTTGGTGGCGAGATTGCTGCTCGCCGTGATCATCGCCCAGCACAGCTCCCGGTACGAGATCGGCTGGCCCACCCTCGAATACAGCGCGGTCTCCGAGTCGCTTTCCGGCGACAGGGTGTACGGGCTGTCGTCGATGATGCTGCGGAAGGTGTTGACAATGGGGATCTTCTGGTCGAGCTTCGCCAGGCCGATCGAGTCCTGGCGGAACAGCTCGATCATCACCGGCACCTTCATCGTGCTCGCCGCGTGGAACACGGCGTCCTCGTTGATCAGGAGCTCGTCGCGACGGTCGAGCGTGCGGTAGGCCACCGCCACCTCGGCCCCGCGCTGCGCGATGAGCGCCTCGAGGCGATCGCGCAGCGTGTTCTGCGCCGATGCGCGCGGCGCGGCCACGGCCACGATCATGAGGGACAGCAACGACCAGGCGCCTGCGGCGCTGCGGGAGTGTGGGTACGGCATGGCAATGCTCCGGTTCGGACCCGGTGGGCCGAGCGTGTAGAATGGCCGAGGATTCACCGAGGTGCAAGCCCGGCCGTGGAAGGAACCGGCCCCACGGGCGCGTGCACCTGATCACACCAGCGATGCCAGGAACGCGATACGCCACGCCGTGGCTGCCGGCGCCAGTTCGGGCGCAGCGGCCGGCTTTTCCCAGGATGCGCGGGGCCGTCGAGGCCGACGTGGCCATTGTGGGCGGCGGCGCAGTCGGCTGTCTCACCGCGTACCTCTGTGCGAGGGCCGGCCATCGAGCAGTGCTGCTCGAGGCGGGCCGCATCGCAGACGAGGCGACGTCCCGCGCCACGGGTCTCGTCATCCCCGGGGGGGGCAGTTCCTTCTTCGAGATGCGGCAGCGCGTGGGCCTCAGGGCGGCACGCCACGTCTGGGAATCGTCACGTCGGGCGGGGCTCGAGTTGACGGCCTTGATCCGGCGTCTCGGCATCACCTGCGGTCTCGCGCCGCGCGACCACCTCGAGGTCGCCTTCGATTCTGATCACGCGTCGGCGCTCGAGCGCGACTACCGGGCGCTCGTCGAGGCGGGGCTCGAGGCAACGTGGTTGCCGTCGAGTCGCGCACGCAAACTGCTGCACGTCGATGGCGTCGTGCTTCGGCTTGGCGGGGGAGCGAGCCTCGATCCGTTCCGTGCGACCCTGGGCTTTGCGCGGCACGCGCAGCGTCTCGGGGCGGCGGTGTTCGAGCGGTCGCCGGTGGCACGGATTAGGCGCAGCAGCAAGGCCGTCGAGGTGGTCTCCGCCGCGGGCACCGTGACCGCCGCGCGGGTCGTGGTGGCCACAGGCCTGCCGAGGCCCGGATTCTCCGCACTGGCCCGGCACCTCGCCGAGGTCGACGACTTCGCGGTGATCCTGCCCGCCCTGCCAGCGACCGTGCGGCGGAGGCTCGCCCCCCCGGGGCTCTCCGTGAGCGAACGTTCGGCAACCCCCCACACGTGGCACTGGACCCGCGGCGATCGCCTGGTCTTCCGAGGCGCGGCCATGCCAGCTGCCGCCGCGCGTCAGAGAGATCAGCTGGTCGTCCAGCGTGCGGCACAGCTCATGTACGAGCTGTCGTGCCTCTACCCGGACATCTCTGGCACGCAGGCTGAGTGCGGGTGGGCGAACCGGACCGCGCGCACCGCGGACGGGATTCCCGTGGCGGGCCCGCACCGCAACTACCCGAGGCACCTGTTCGGTGTCTCGCCCGGCACCGCCGGCTTCGCCTCGGCGCTTCTCGTCGCCAAGGTGCTGCTCCGGTGGCTCGAAGACGCCGCGGAGCACGATGACGAAGCGTTCGGCTTCTTGAGGTAGCAACGGCGAATTCTCGTGAGGAGGACACTCATGTTGCAGGCGCTCAACGCCCGGTCGGCGAGTCGACGGCTCCGGCTCGCTCCGGTGCTCGCGGGATGGCTGGTGCTGGCAACAGCGGGCGGCGCATCGGCGCAGTCGCAGGCGATCAACGGCACCATCGAGGGCAAGGTGACCGACGCATCGGGGGCCGTGTTGCCTGGCGCGACCGTCACCGTGACCCACGTCGACACCAACGCCGTCAGGTCGTTCGTGACCGACGAGCGCGGCGAGTATCGCGCCCCGCTGCTTCCGCTGGGCGGCTATCGCGTGCGCGCCGAGTTGTCCGGGTTCAAGACCGTCGAGCGCTCCGGCATCTCGCTGAGCGCAGGTCAGACGGCGGTGGTCAACGCCGTGCTCGAGGTGGGCGCCGTCGAGGAAACGGTCCAGGTGGTGGGCGAGAGCCCGGTGGCCGATCCGGCACGCGTCGATCTCGGCCGCACCATCGTCGCCGCCGAAGTGCAGAACCTGCCGAGCGTCGCGCGCAATCCGTACAACTTCGCGCTGCTGCAGCCCAACGTCACCGGCTACGACAACGAGGAGTTCGGCGCGACGCGCGTCAATGCGAACGGCTCGCAGATGCGCACCAACTACCAGATCGACGGCAGCAGCGCCACGCAGAAGAACCGTGCGGGCCTGCGCATGTTCCAGCCGACCGACATCATGATCCAGGAAGTGAAGGTGATCACCAACGGCTTCGCCCCGGAGTTCGGCCAGACGACGGGGATGGTCTACAACACGATTACGCCGTCGGGGACCAACGCTCTGCACGGGCAGGCGAACTATCGCTTCCGCCGGAAGGGCTTCTCGGCCAAGCCCAAGAACGTCGTCGTGTTCTCGCCCAACACCGACAAGCCCGACACCCGCGTCGACAACGTGTCGGGCGCCGTTGGCGGCCCGATCGTCCGTGACAAGGTGTTCTTCTACGCGGGCTACGAGTGGCTGAAGAACGACCTGTCGGCCAACCGTGTCATCACCGTGACGCCGGCCACGGCGCAGGTGCTGGGCCTGTCCGCCGACGCCCTCGGCGACGGCGCGATCCCGGCCATTCAAGAAGTCAACGTGTTCATCGGCAAGGTGGATGCCCAGCTCAACGCTGCCAACCGGCTGTCGGGGCGCTGGTCGGTCTTCAACAACACGACGCCCGAGAACATCGCCGGAGGCCTCAACACGCGCGAGAACTCGGTGGACTTCCAGGACCGCATGGACTCGGTGTCGGTCCAGCTGGCCTCGACCATTGGCAACACCAAGCTGAACGAGTTGCGCATTGCCTACGGCCGCCGAAACAACCCGCAAACGCCGAGTGCCGTGTCGGGCCCTGGGCCGGTGGTCCAGGTCCAGGGCGTGGCCAACTTCGGGGGCGCACCGCCGCCGGGCGACTCCCTCACGCCGTTCCAGTTCGAGGAGAGCTACTGGCAGGTGGTGAACAACTTCAGCTGGATTTGGGGCGCCCACAGCCTGAAGGCCGGCGCCGACCTCCAGTTCGTCGACGACTATCGTGAGAACGACCTCGTTCCCCAGTACATCTTCTCGAGCACCGCGAACTATCTCGCGGCGAAGAGCGGGACGAACCCGTTCACCTACACCCAGTTCCGCCAGGGTCTCGGCGATCCCACCGTCAGCTACAGCCAGAGCTACTACAGCTTCTTCGTGCAGGACGACTGGAGGGTGGCCAACAACCTCAAGCTGATCTACGGGCTGCGCTACGACCTCTTCAAGGTGCCCGACGCCGATCCGAGCGCGCCATACGGCCCCTCGCGCGATTTCCAGGTGGACACGAACAACCTCGCGCCGCGGGTCGGCATGGCCTGGACGCTCGGTGGTGAGCAGCGGACGGTGGTACGCGCATCCACGGGCATCATGTACGAGCCCCCGCTCGGGGCGTTCTACGAGGACGCGCTGCTCGAAAGCGGCTCGCCCAAGCTGCTCGTCGCGCGCCTGACGCCGACATCGGTTGGGGCCCCGGCGTTCCCCGGAACCCTGGCCAGCCTGCCGCCCGGGGTGATCCCGTCGCGGTCGATCCGCGCCGTGGCATCCGAGTTCGACACCCAGTACGCGTGGCTCAGCAACATCCAGGTGGAGCACGCGCTCACGAGTGATCTCTCGGTGGCCGTGGGGTACGTCAACTCGACGGGGCGCAACCTCCCGCTGCTGTACAGCAGCAACTGCGTGGCGAGCGGAGCCACGTTGCCAGACGGACGATCGATCTGCGCCGGCACTGCGCGCGTCGATCCCACCTTCGATCGCATCTTCGAGGTGCGGTCCACCGGCACGTCGCAGTACAACGCTCTCACGGCCTCGCTGAACAAGCGCTTCTCGCACGGCTGGCTCGTGCAGGCGTCCTACACGCTCGCCAAGGCCGAAGACGACGGCGTGATCGGCTCGCGGTACGTCATCGGCAGCACCGACGCCGCCGGCATCTCCGACCCGTTCGACCAGGAGCGCGACTACAGCTATACGTCCTGGAACACGACGCACAGCCTGTCGGTGAGCACCGTCATCAACCCGCGGTTCGAGGGTGACGGGATCTGGAATGCGGTCGCCAACAACAACCAGTTCAGCTTCATCGTGCTGGCCAACAGCGGTCTGCCGTTCAACATCCTGGCGACAGGTGACCGCAACGCGGACGGTATCAGCGCCGACCGTCCCAACGACGTTGCGCGCAACAGCGGCGAGCTCGGCAACTACTTCAACATCGACGCTCGCTACTCACGCTTGATTCCCATCGGCGGCGACATGAGGGCCGAAGTGTTCTTCGAGACGCGGAACCTCTTCAATTGGTTCAACGTGCGCGCAGTCAATTCGACCGTGGCGACCGACGTGCTGGCCAATCCGATCGCGGAGATTCCCGCGGCGCCGTGCAGCATCGACACGCGCACCGGCTGCTTCCCGGTGACACAGACCTACGACGCGCGGCAGGCGCAGATCGGGTTCAAGTTCGTGTTCTAGGCCGATGCCTGTCGTTCTACGGTGCCAGGGTGATGGGGTTCCGGTCATGAGCCGCAGACTCTTCGTCGCAGCGCTTGTCCTCCCCGCCATCTTTCTTGCCCTGCCGGGCAGTCGCCCCGTCGCGCAGATGCGCGTCGAGACCGTCACCAGCAAGCAAGGCGTCGTCGCCCTCGAGCTCGAGTTGCGCAAGCTGCGCTCGATCGGCACGTTCATGATGACCACGGCCCATCCAGACGATGAGAACAATGCCCTGCTGGCGTGGATGGGACTGGGGCAAGGCATGCGCACGGTGCTCGTGAGCGCCACGCGCGGAGATGGCGGACAGAACGAGATCGGGCCAGAGCTGTTCGACGCGCTGGCGGTGCTGCGCACGACGGAGCTCGAGGCGGCGCATCGGTTCGATGGCGCCGAGCAGTTCTACACGCGGGCCGTGGACTTCGGCTACTCGTTCAGCATCGACGAGACGTACGCCAAGTGGGGCCAGGACGAGATCGTCGGCGACTTCGTCCGGCTGATTCGAACCACCCGCCCGGACGTCGTGACGGGCTTCATCTGGGAGGGCACGGGCGGAGGCCAGCACCACCAGGCGTCGGCTCGCATCACGGCCGAGGCCTACCGCGCAGCCGCCGACCCGGCGCGCTACCCCGGGCAAATCAAGGAAGGCCTGCGTCCGTGGCAAGCCAAGAAGCTCTACGTGCTCGCCGGGTTTGGCGGGATGGGGCGGGGGCGGGCGCCGCAGCCTGCGGTGCCGGTTGCGGGAATGCTGACGGTGGATGCCGGCGTCTACGATCCACTGCTGGGCCGAACCTACGCCGAGATAGGCATCGAAGCGCGCAGCATGCACAAGTGCCAGGGCACGACGCAGCAATTGCTGCTGCCGGGTGGCCAGTTCAGCATGCGGTACCGCTTGCAGGAGACGACCATCCCTGGCCAGCTCGAGAAGGTCGAAGTGTCGATGTTCGATGGCATCGACGTGTCGTTCGCCCGCATCGTCGACTACGCGGGGGCCACGTCTCCAGACGACCTGAAGGGCGAGGTCGCCGCAATCGCCGGTCACGTCGAGGCGGCGGGGAAGGCGCTTGCGTCCGGGCGCCCCGGCGACACCGCGCCGTCGCTCGCAGCGGGTCTCTCCGCGGTGCGGTCACTTCGCGAGCGTCTCGGCACGATGGGCCTCACTGAGGCCGCGGCGTTTGAAATCGGGTTCCGCCTGACGCAGAAGCAGAAGCAGTTCGAGCGTGCGCTGGCGCTCGCGCACGGGCTCCGAGTCGAGGCGCTCGCAGACGACGGGGTGGTGGTACGCGGGCAGACCGTGAAGACCGCGGTCCTCGTGGCGGCCCGGGGCGGCCCGGCGGTCAGGGTGACCGACGTGCACCCGACGGGCTTCGACGGCTACAAGTACGCATGCCCACCCGCGGACCTCGAGGGCGGGCGGGCCTTCGAGTGCACGGTCGAGGCACAGGTCCCGCCAGACGCGGCGTTCACGTCGCCCTACTTCCAGCGCCGGACCGATGCCGCGCGCTACGACTTCGAACCCGACGCGCCGTTTGGCCTTCCTTTCCGGCCAACGCCGTTCAGGGTGGCCGTCGATGTGGAGATGGCGGGGGAGAAGGTCGTGGTCGAGGTGCCCGTGCAGTACCGCTACGACGGGGCAGAGTTGTCCGGCGAAAAGCGCATGGAACTGAACGTCGTCCCGTCGATCGCAGCGCGCGTGTCGCCGGAGATCGCGGTGGTGCCGAGGTCCGCGGCAGGAGCGCGCGTGACCCCGACGCGCGGCGCGACCAGCGAGCGCGAGGTGCGGGTGACGGTGAAGAACGGTGCGCGAGGTCCCGCGGCAGGCGAGGTGCGGCTCGAAGCGCCCCCGGGTTGGACGGCGAAACCGGCGGTGTCGCCCGTGTCGTTCTTGCGCGAGGACGACGAGGCGACGGTGCGCTTCACGCTGCGTCCGCCGACTGGCGTGCCGGCAGGCCGGTATTCCGTGCGTGCGCGCGTCAGCCTGGAGGGACGCGACTATCGCGAGGGGTACCAGGTGATCGAATACCCGCACACCACGCGCCAACACGTCTTGCAGGCGGCCGAGGTGCCTGTGCTGGTGCTCGACGTCGAGGTGGCGCCAGGCCTCCGGGTAGGCTACGTCATGGGCGTCGGCGACCAGGTGCCGGCGGCTCTGCAACAGCTTGGCGCGAACGTCACGCTGCTCGACTCCGACGAACTGGCGTGGGGCGATCTCTCTCGCTACGACGTGATCGTCACCGGCGTGCGCGCGTACGAGCGTCGGGCAGACCTGCGCGCCAACAATCACCGGTTGCTCACCTACGCCGAGCAGGGGGGCACGGTCATCGTCCAGTACAACAAGTTCGAGTTCAACGAGGCGCAGTACGGCCCGTTTGCCGCAAAGGTCAGCACGAACCGGGTGACGGACGAGCGCGCGCCCGTCCGCGTGCTCGTGCCGTCACACCCCGTGTTCCGTGTGCCGAACCCCATTGCGGACGAGACGTGGAGCGGGTGGGTCCAGGAGCGCGGGCTGTACTTCCTGGGCGATCGTGACGAGCGCTACATCGACCTTGTCGAGACCGAGGACCCCTTCGAGTACAACAAGGGACCGAAGCGCGGCGCGCTCGTGGAGGCGCCCGTGGGGAAGGGGCGCTGGCTCTACGTTGGCCTTGGCCTGTGGCGGCAGCTGCCTGCTGGCACCCCGGGCGCCTACCGGCTGATGGCGAATCTCCTGAGCCTGGGGAAGAGCGCACCGGCGTCGCGCTGACAGGCCGGAAGTGATGACGTAGCGGACGGCCGTCTCACGACGCCCCGCTCGAGCCACCCCCTGCCGCGCCGCCGGCGGCTCCCGCGCCCCCGCTGCTGCCGGCCGCGTGCGACCCAGCCGACATCACCGCGACAAACGAGGCGCCGGGATCAGTCTCACCCGCAAGCCCGTGGAACCAGCTCGGTGCGCCATGGCTGGCCATCTGCTTGGCCCAGGCAGCGCCAACGCCGAGGGCGGCCGCATAGGCCACGAGTCGCTCCCACGCATCCGGTGCGTGCGGCGACCGTTTGCCGTTGGCGACCTCCTTCAGGTACTTCCCAAATGCGCGGCAGCGCGCGGCCACGCGCTGCCCTCCGTCACTCAGCGGAGACATCGAGCTGGCCAGGATCAGCCCGAACACGCCAGAGAGAGCAGCGGCGGCCGGAATGAGCAGGGGCCACGGACCCAGTCGATCGAGCAGGATGATGGGGACCACGAAACTGATTCCCGAGACGATGAGCACCATCAGCGCCAGGCCCTGCAGGCGGCGC
This sequence comes from Acidobacteriota bacterium, assembly GCA_017860085.1. Classification (GTDB taxonomy): domain Bacteria; phylum Acidobacteriota; class Vicinamibacteria; order Vicinamibacterales; family JAFNAJ01; genus JAFNAJ01. The sequence continues at coordinate 12,864 of JAFNAJ010000020.1, forward strand.
CTGCTGCGGTCACGCTCGGGGTCGAGCCATCGTCTTTCCAGCAGTTCGGAACGCAACGCCTGCTTCAGGCCTCGCGAAGCGGAGCGAAGGCGCCCGCCCACTTTCTGGAAATCGACCTCGCCGGTCGGACTCTCCTTGAAGATGGCGTCGACCAGCGTCCGCTCGAACGGCCTCAGGTCGGCGGTCGACGCCAACCGCGTCAGCGTGAACCGTCGCGAGCCCCACTTTTGCCGGGGCTGCTCCTCGATGCGCACGACGTTGCGCGCCGCGAGATCGAACAGCGTGGCAACCAGTGGCATGGCGCTCAGCGAGCCGTTGCTGGCGAGCGCACCAGCCAGCACCGGCGGCACATCGTCCGGGGGCTCGGGCTCGTAGCCCTCACCGCCCACCTGGGCACCCGCCGCGCGCGGGCTCTGCAGCCAGACGAGGACGAACAGCCCGACCAGGGCCACCAGCACACCGCCTGCAACAGCAAGGGCGCGAGGTCGCATGGCCGCCACGCGCCGATCGCGCTGTTGCCAGTAGGGGAGCGCCCCAACCAGTGTGCCATGGTCGAATCGAGCCTGCAGTTCCACTGACTGGTCCTTGCCAAGTCCAGACAAGTTGACGACGCGCTCTCCGCCAGAGCCCGTCACCTCCGGGACCGTGTCGAGACGGCGCGGCACCGCGCT
>JAFNAJ010000334.1 GCA_017860085.1 Acidobacteriota bacterium
GTAGTACATGACCGGCACCGCAATGCGAGAGAGCAGCAGGGAGGCGACCTCGCCTGCCATGAGCGAAATCGCGAGGCCCTGGAAGATCGGGTCGAACAGGATGACCGCTGATCCAACGACCACCGCGGCGGCCGTCAGGGCCATGGGTCGGAAGCGCACGGCGCCCGCGTCGATGACCGCCTGTTGGAGCGGCATCCCGTCCCTGAGCCGCAACTCGATGAAGTCCACCAGAATGATCGAGTTCCGCACGACGATGCCCGCTCCGGCAATGAAGCCAATCATCGACGTCGCCGTGAAGAACGCCCCCATCAACGCGTGGGCCGGCAGGATGCCGACCAGCGAGAAGGGAATCGCCGCCATGATCGTGAACGGTGTCTCGAACGACTCGAACCAGCCAACGACCAGGATGTAAATGAGGAGCAGGACGACGGCGAACGCAAGGCCGAGGTCACGGAACACCTCGATCGTGATGTGCCACTCGCCGTCCCACTTCATCGCGTACTTGGTGGAGTCGAAGGGTTGCTGGGCGTTGAAGATGTCGAAGGCATACCCTTCGGGCAGTTCAAGTGACTCCAGGGCCTTGTTCATCTGGAGGATGGCGTAGACGGGGCTCTCGGCGCCGCCGGCCATGTCGCCGGTGACGTAGGTCACTGGCTGCAGGTTCTTGTGGTAGAGGCTCTGGCTCTCGACGGTCTCGCGGACGTCGGTCAACTCGCCGAGGGCCACGGGACGCCGGCCGACGAGTCGAATGGTCTCGAGACTGGAGAGGTCGCTGCGGTCGCCACGCGGGAGACGCAGCACGATGGGGATGTCTTCCCTCGCAGCCGGATCGTTCAAGAGGCCCGCGGTTTCCCCGGACGTCGCCATGCGAACGACTGAGGCGACCGAGGCAGCCGACAACCCGGCCGCCGCGGCCTTCTCGTCGTCTACGACGAGGTCGACCTTGCGCTGGGGCTCCTCCACGTACCAGTCCACATCGACGACGCCGGGCGTGCGTTCGAGGACGTCCTTCACGTGCTTGGCCACCTGCCTGCGGCGGTCCGAATCTGGGCCGTAGACCTCCGCGACCAGGGTCTGCAGCACAGGGGGGCCGGGCGGGACTTCGGCGACCTGGATCGTCGCACCATGACGCCGCGCGATGGGCAGGAGCACGTCGCGGACCCGCTTGGCCACCTCGTGACTCTGCTCCGAGCGCTCGTCCTTGGACACGAGGTTGACCTGGAGGTCCGCCAGGTGTGGGGCACGACGGAGGAAGTAGTGGCGTACGAGGCCATTGAAGTTGTAAGGCGATGAGGTGCCGACGTAGCTCTGCACGTGGGTGACGGTGGGCTCGGCCAGCGTCGCCTGGGCCAACTCGGCCGCCACCCGTGCCGTCGCTTCGAGCGCGGTGCCCTCCGGCAGGTCGATCATCACCTGGAACTCGCTCTTGTTGTCGAACGGCAGCATCTTCACGGTGACGAGTTTCAGTGGCACCAGGGCCACGGCGGCGAGCAGCAGGGCTGCGAGACCCCCGAGAAACGTCCACCGCACGGCAGCGTTCTCAATGAGAGGGTTCATCGCCCTGCGGTACAGTCGCGTCAGCCAGTCCTCCTGCTCGTGTGCGTGATGGCCTGAGGGCTTGAGCAGCCGCAGCGACGCCCATGGTGTGACGAGGAACGCGACCACCAGCGAGAACAGCATCGCGGCCGACGCGCCCACGGGAATGGGCCGCATGTAGGGTCCCATCAGGCCGCCCACGAAAGCCATCGGCAGAATCGCGGCAACCACGGTCAACGTCGCAAGGATGGTTGGGTTGCCGACCTCGTCCACCGCACGCACCGCGATGGCCGACAAGCCACCCGGGTCATCCGGCGTCAAGCGTGCGTGCCGGACGATGTTCTCCACGACGACGATGGCATCGTCGACGAGGATGCCAATCGAGAAGATCAACGCGAAGAGGGTGATGCGGTTCAGCGTGTAGCCGTACAGGTAGAACATGAACAGCGTCAGCGCCAGCGTCACCGGGATCGCGATCAGGACGACGATCGACTCGCGGCGGCCAAGTGCGATCCAGATGAGGACCGAGACCGAGACCACTGCGATGAACATGTGGTAGAGGAGCTCGTTGGACTTCTCGGCAGCCGTCTCGCCGTAGTTGCGCGTGACCGTCACCGTGACGTCCGCAGGCACGAGGTTGCCCCTCAACGTCTCGAGCTTCTGCTCGACGGCGTGGGCGATCTCGATCGCGTTGGTGCCCTTGCGCTTTGAGACTGCAAGCGTCACCGCAGGGTGAGCGCCGACATCACGCGAGTGGAAGCGCACATAGGACGTCGGCTCGGCGTCGCCGTCCGATACGGTGGCGACGTCGCGGACGAGCACGGGGCGTCCGCCCGGTGAGGCCACGACGACGTTGCGGAGGTCGTCGGCTGTTCGGAGGCTGGCACCCGCCTCGATGCGCGTTACTTGGTTGCCAGAGACGGGGCCGGAAGTGGCCAGCCGGACATTGCTGCCGCGGATGGCCTGACTCACGGCGAGCGGGTCGAGCCCGTACGCGCCGAGACGGGGCGGGTCGAGGTCGACACGCACATGGCGCGGGCGTCCGCCGATGAGGGTGACTTCGGAGACGTCCGTGACCTCCTTGATCGAATCGTGCATCTGGGCGGCGAGCAGCCGGAGCTGGTGATCGTCGTAGCGGGGCGACCAGAGGGTGACGGCGAGAATGGGCACATCGTCGATCGAACGTGGTTTCACGAGCGGTGGCGATACTCCCGGGGGGATCCGGTCCATGTTGGCCCACAGCTTCTGATTCAGCCGGACCAGGGCAGGCTCCTCCTCCTCGCCTACATAGAAACGCACGACGACCATGGAGAGGCCCGGACTGGAGGTGGAGTAGACGTACTCGACGCCGGGCACCTCCCACAGGAGCTTCTCCATGGGACGCGTGACCCGCTGCTCGACCTCCTCGGCCGCAGCCCCCGGCATCTCGACGAAGACGTCGATCATCGGGACGATGATCTGCGGCTCCTCCTCGCGGGGGAGAGCCAAAACGGCCATCACCCCAAGGGCCACCGACGCGATGATGAAGAGCGGCGTGAGCTTCGAGCTGATGAACGCGGCCGCCAGTCGGCCTGCCGCGCCTGTCGCACCACGGGTCATCGGCGCTCTCCCGCGGCGGGCTCGGCTGATTTCGAGGGCGATTCCCCACGCTGGCCCGTGGCGCGGACGCGGCGACCGTCGCTCAGCTGGAGCGGCGGGTCGACGACCACCCGCTCACCCTCGGACAGGCCCGCCAGGATCTCCGCACGCCCGCCGCTCAACGAACCGACATTGACCAGGCGGAGCCGCGCGTGCTCGCCGTCGACGACGAAGACGCTGGCGACCTGTCCCTGACGCCGGACGGCCGTGGCCGGCACCGTGAGGGCCGTCCGCAGGGGGCCGGCGAACCGCACGCGGCCGTACGTCCCCGTTCGCACGGGGGCGTCCGCCGGGAGGGCGACCTTGACGAGAAACGACCGGGCCTCGGCGTCGACGGCGCGCGCAACCTCGGCGACCGTGCCCTCGAGCAGCAGTTCCACAGGCGCGGTGCCCGCGGACGCGGGCGCGTCGGCCACGACCACCGTGACACGACCGCCCGGTGAGACGTACGCGGCCCGCGACTCGTCGACCTTCGCCTCCAGCCTGAGGCCTCCCCGGTCTTCGAGTCGCAACAGGGGCATGCCCGGCGCCGCCATGTTGCCGGTCTCTGCAAGCTTCTCGGTCACGACGCCATCGAAGGGGGCAACGAGTCGGCCGAAGGAGGCCGTCACGGCCGCGGCCTCGCCCGCCGCTCGCGCGCTGGCGAGGGCCGACTCGGCCTCGCGAGCCCGTGCCTCCGCGCTGGCCAGCTTTGCCTCGGCCGCTCGGAGCGCAGCCACGGCCTGGTCGAGTTCCTGGTCCGTGGCCGACTTCTT
>JAFNAJ010000335.1 GCA_017860085.1 Acidobacteriota bacterium
GTGACCATCTTCCGCGTCTACGAGAACGATCGCCCGCTGAAGGTCGAGCACTATCTCAGGCTGTCGCCGACGGGAACCAAGGACGGGGATCTCGTGTTTACCTCGGGGCATCCTGGCGCGACGCAGCGGCTCTACACGATGGCGCACCTCGAGGTGCTGCGCGATACCTCCATTCCCGCGATGATCGAGATGCTCGAGCGGCGGCAGGCCAACCTCAAGCGCTACGGCGCGGCCGGTGCGGAGCAGGCCCGGCAGGTGGGGGACGAGTTGTTCGGCATTGAGAACAGCCTGAAGCGGGCGCGCGGCCAGCTTGGCGGCCTGAAGGATGCCAAGGCGATGGCCACGAAGGCCTCGGCCGAGCAGGCCCTGCGCAAGGCAGTGGCGGACGACCCGAAGCTCGCGTCCGAGTACGGCACCGCGTGGGCCGAGATCGCGGGCAGCCGCAAGGGGTATGCGGAGTTTGGCCTGCCCTACAACTTCATCGAGGGCGGCTGGGGCTTCAACTCGCGCTTCGCCTCGCTGGCACGCACGATCGTGCGGCTCGTCGAGGAGCGAGAGAAACCCGACAAGGACCGGCTGGCCGAGTTCACCGACGCGAGGCGTGCATCGCTCGAGCGTCAGCTCTTCTCGCCGGCGCCGATCTACCCGGAGGCCGAGCGGGCCAAGCTGGCCGACTCGTTTGCCTTCATGATCGCCAAGCTCGGCTCGGATCACCCCGCGGTGAAGAAGGCGCTCGACGGCAAGACTCCCGAGGCGCGCGCCGCTGAGGTGGTCGACGGGTGCACACTTAAGGACGTCGCCGCGCGCAAGGCGCTCGTCGAGGGTGGGAGGGCCGCAGTGGCAGCGTCGAGCGACCCGATGATCCAGCTGGTTCGTGCCTTCGACGCGGAGGGCCGCGCGCTGCGCAAGCGCTACGAAGACGAGGTGGTGAGTGTCGAGCGCGACGCGTACGCGAAGATCGCACGTGCGGTGTTTGCGACGAAGGGCACCAGCGCGTATCCGGACGGCACCGGCACCCTGCGGCTCTCGTTCGGCGCGGTCAAGGGCTACATGGAGGATGGCAAGCCGGTCGCCCCATACACCGACTTTGCCGGCCTCTACACGCGCCAGGCCAAGTTCGAGGCCAAGCCGCCGTACGACGCGCCGCAGCGCTGGGACGATCGCAAGGCCCAGCTCGATCTCGCGACCCCCTACAACTTCGTGTCGACCAACGACATCGTTGGCGGCAACAGCGGGTCGCCGGTGGTCAACACCAAGGGCGAGGTGGTCGGCCTGATCTTCGACGGCAACATCCAGTCGCTACCCGGGTATTTCTTCTACGACGGCAGCGTCAACCGCGCCGTGTCGGTCGATTCCCGGGCCATTCTCGAGGGGCTGCGCAAGGTGTACGACGCAGCGCCGCTCGTCGACGAGATCCTCGGGAAGACCGGCTCGTCGATCACGACCGGCGGAGCGCGGTAGGATCGTCGGCTTTGGGAGGACCCATGAAGGGACGCGTGGCACACGTTTCGTGGGCCTTGTGCGCGGCGGTCGGGGTGGCAGCACTCCTGGCCGGATCGACCGTCGACGCGCAGAGCTACCGGCGTATTCGCTGTGAATCCCGTGACGGGCGCGAGCAGTTCTGCCGCGCCTCGATCGGAGGCGACGTTCGTCTCGTGCGCCAGCTCAGCGATACGCCCTGCCGGCGAGGCCAGAACTGGCGCTCGGCGACAGATGGCATCTACGTGCGCGACGGCTGCCGCGCCGAGTTCGAATACCTCGAGCCCGGCAGCGGCTGGGGTGGCTCCGGCAGCGGCTGGGGTGGCGGATCGGGCGGCTCCTACGACCGCCTCCGATGCGAGTCGGAGAACAACCGCGACAGGTACTGTGCCGCGTCCATCGCCGGCAGCGTCAGCGTCACGCGGCAGCTCAGCGACACGGCGTGCATCCAGGGGCGCACGTGGAGCTGGGATCGCAACGGCATCCGGGTGTGGAACGGCTGTCGCGCCGAGTTCTCCTACCAGCGCAGGAGCGGTTCGGGCGCGGGATGGGGCAGCGGCGGCTCGGGGGGCGGCTGGGACAACCCTTACAGCCGTCTCACCTGCCAGTCGTCAGGTAACCGCGAGGAGTACTGTTCGGCTTCGATCAGCGGCGACGTGCGGGTCGTTCGCCAGTTGAGCGGCACCGCATGCGTGCAGGGGCGCACGTGGAACTGGAGCCACGATGGCATCCGTGTGTGGAGCGGGTGCCGCGCCGAATTCGAGTATCGGCGAGGCGATAGCTGGGGCGGCTCGGGGGGCGGCTTCGGTGGCGGTTGGGGCAGCAGCGGGCAATCCAGACGCATCGCCTGCGAATCGAAGGACTACCGCGAACGATTCTGTCCCGCCACCATTTCCGGCAGCGTCCGCGTGGTCAAGCAGAAGAGCGACAGGCCGTGCGACCTCGGGCGCACCTGGAACTGGAGCCACGACGGCATCCGCGTCTGGGACGGGTGTTCGGCGGAATTCGAGTACCTGTCCCGCTAGTCGATCGCGTGGTCGGGCCTGCGTGGGTCGTGTCGCGCGGGCCCGGCCTCACCCCCTCCTGCCCGGTTCGTACACGAAAACGCTCACCGAAGGCCTCTCATGAGTGTGAGGGCCGACCTCGCCAGCCTCGTTCGGGCGGCCCGTGATGGCGACGATCGAGCCTACGGCTCGGTGGTCGAGGCCTGCTGGGACGATCTCGTCCGCTTTGCGCGGTCGATCGTTGGCGATGCCGATGCCGAGGACGTCGTCCAGGAGTGCTTGCTGCACGCCTGGCGGGCCCTGCCTCGGCTGAGGGATGCCGACAGGTTCCACGCGTGGGTGAGCACTGCCGTGTTCCGACGGTGTTTGCGGTGGAAGCGCTGGTCCTGGTGGCGGCGGGAACGGGTGGGCACCATGCCGGAAGGAACCGTGTCGGTCGATCCCAACCCCGGGTTGGACGTTGAGCGGTTGCTCGACCGCCTCACGCGTCGACAGCGGGCCGTGCTGCACCTGACGGTGGTGGAGGGCATGTCCGACGCTGAGGTCGGCGCGGTGTTGTCGATGAAGCCCGGCACCGTGCGTGCCCACCGTCGGCGTGCCAGGGAGTCGCTCGAACAGGTGCTGCGGGAGTGTCAGCCATGACCGACGACGACCGCCCGACCAGTCGATTCGAGGCCGCGTTCCGTGCCTGGGCGCGGCGGGCACCCGTCACGCCAGCCGACGTCGCGGCGAAACGGGTCGGCGCCCGGATCGACGCATCCAGCCGACACGCACCGGGTCCCGCGGTGTGGGTTCAGCGACTCGCCGTGGCGTGCGGCCTGGTGCTCGTGGTCGCCTCGGGCGTCCTCCTGTGGCGCAACGGAACGCCGCCGCCAATCCCTTCGCCGGCAGTCGAGGTGCCACCGATGCTGCCCGACAACGTCGTGATCTTCTGGCTCGATGCCGAGACGCCCGTTTATTTCATCGTGAAGCCCGTCAGCGATGACCCTGGAGGAACACCATGATCCCGCGCACCCGGTTGTCCATTCCTCTCTCACTGTTGGCGCTCGTGCTGGCGGTGCCCGCGATCGCGGCCGACACTCCAGCGCCCGTGACCACCTATTTCCGCCTGTTGGTCGGCCATCCGACTGCGGCGCCTGGGGAGAGCTCGATTCTCGTCGTCCCAGGCACCGTCGTCGTGCCCGGGGAGAGCGCCGAGCAGCGGGCGACCGACATCGTTCGCGTGATCGATCAGTTGGTCGATGCCTACCGGCTCGGCAGGATTGAGCCGGCCGGGTCGACGATCCTGCAGTTGCAGCGCGACGAGAGCAAGGACGTGCCGTCGGTGACGGGGGGCCCAACAATCAAGGCAACGCTCGTCGCGTCGGACGACAAGAGCGCGACCTATCGCATCGCGCTGGCCGAAGGCGGGAAACTGCTGGCCGAGCCTGTCATCCGCGTCGCGCG
>JAFNAJ010000021.1 GCA_017860085.1 Acidobacteriota bacterium
AGGTCGTCGAACGAATAGAACTTGCACCGCCCCTGGAAGTCCTCCCACAGAAGGGCCAGCTTGTGCCCTTGGCCCAGCTGACAGACGCGGTCGCTGCAGTACCACCCGATGTTGACGGGGTCGCCAGGACGATAGCCGAGTTCGCGTTCGGCGATCCCCCAATCGAAGTCCCGGCGCCGTTGCTCGTAGTCGGGCTCTGCGTAGACGGTGGGCTCGCTCATGCTCGCTTCTCCAGGACGACGGTAGCGCAGACGTGCCGGCGGGTGCTCGCCAGCGACAGCAGGATGCGATCCGCGCCGCGCTGCCGCGCGAGATCGGCCAGTCGGCCGCGCAACGCCAGAGCGGGCGGGGCGCCGACCCCGGCCGAGACCTCGACGTCGCGCCACCGCCACCCTTCACCGACGTCGAGGCACAGCGCCTTGAACAGCGCCTCCTTGGCCGCGAAGCACGATGCGAGTGCGCGCATCGGCCGGCGATGAGCGTCGCAGGCCTCGAGCTCGGCGGATGAGAACACCTTCAGCGCTGCGGCCGAGCCATGACGCTGGACCTCGTGCTCGAGACGCGCGACGTCGAAAAGATCGAGGCCGAGGCCGACGATCAAGGCTCGCGTCCTCCTCAGGCGTATTTCGGGGGCAAGAACGCACATCCCTCCTGCCTGGCAACAGGGATCGGGGGATGCGGGGGGCCGGGCAGTGGGGGCCGCCCGTGCCCCTATTCTACTCCCGGAACTCCACAGAAACGGGGTCCAGGCCGCGTCTCACTGGGGTTGCCGACGCCGTCAGCCTTCAGCCGAGTCATGGGGTCGCGCCACGGCCGATGGCCGAAAGCCGATAGTCGCTCAGGTGGGATGCTCGTCTGGGGTTTCAAGGTTCTGAGGTTCTTGGATACTGAGGTGCGCGGTGCTGCGTGAGTGCTACACTCACTGCCACGGGTGACCACGCGCCATCACGGTTTCGCGGGCTTCACCGGGGGAGGCACGAGATGAAGAGTGTGCGGGCTGGGTTCGTGACGGGGATGATCATCGCGGCGCTGTCATGGCCTGCATCGGTCCTGGCACAGGGCGTGGAAGGCACCCGGTCGGTGTACCTCTCGGTCGGCACCGGGGTGGGACTCTCCGGCAACGTCATCGAGGAAGGCGTGGGCACCCTCAACGACGAGCCTGGCGTGTTCGTCGAGCAGGCGTTCAGCAACCATTACAGCGACGGACTGAAGATCCGCGGCGGGTTCGCGTGGGGTTTCGACTACAACAAGGAAGTGTACGGCACCTTCGGCTACGGCAAGCTCAACGCCACCGAGCGCGTGGTGGGGTCAATCGCGGGCTACCCCTTGTATGCGCGCTTCTCCAACGCGAGAACCATCGACCTCGAGGGCGGCGTCCGCTACTACTTCCTCGCAGACGGACCCCTGCGCACCTACGTCGGGGGTGTTGCCGGACTGCGCTTCCTCGACGAAGTCAACACCACCCTGAGAGTGATCGAACTGGGTGTCACCCTCCCGGACGTCGAGTACTTCGACACCTCGACCTTGTTCATCTTCGGCGGCGATGCCGGCATCATGCGCGATTTGTCGCCCAGCGTGGCCATCGGCGGCGAGCTCGGCCTGCGCTTCCAGCCGAAGCCCGGACAGGAGACGTTCCTGCTGGCCACGGGCTTCCAGGACATCAACGACACCGGCAGCCGCTGGTCGATTCCGATCAACGTGTTCATCGCCTACAAGTTCTAGGCGCCACCGAGCAGCTCCGCACGCCAGAGGCCGCCGCTTGCTCGAGCCGGTCTCGGGTCTCGGCGGAGCTCTCCTTACGCGCGGGCCTCAAATGACGTATCGTAAGCGGTTGTTGTCGCAGGAGACCCGCATGCCTCGTGGCAAGCCGCCAGTCCCGTCGTCGTCCCCCGAAGCCCGCCCCCCCCGGATCGTCATCGAGAACGTGCGACCGCGCGTGGACAACGGTCGGTTCGCCGTGAAGCGCGTTGTCGGTGAGAGCGTTGACGTGGCGGCCGACGTCTACGCCGATGGCCACGACGAGATCAGGGTGTTGTTGCTGTGGCGACGTCAGCGCGAAACCGAGTGGGTCGAGGTGCCGATGGAGCTCGTCGGCAACGACCTCTGGACGGCCGGTTTCGAGATCGTCTCGCTCGAGCCGCACGTCTATAGCGTCACCGCGTGGGTGGATCACTTCCGAACCTGGCGGCGGGGGTTGGGGAAGAAGGCGCACGCTGGCACCGCTGAGCGGGTCGACCTCCAGATGGGCGCAGATCTCGTCGCGCAGGCCGCCGTGCGCGCTCGTGGCCGCGATGCGAAAGCCCTGATGGCCTGGGCCGAGGAGCTGCACGAACTGGAGCCGACGGCCGAGGGTCTCACGCGGGCCCTCGCCGACGATCTCGGCGCGCTCATGGATCGGCATCCGGACCGATCCGAGGCAGTTCGCTGGACGCCGGATCTGCGAGTCGATGTGGACCGCGAGCGGGCGAGATTCAGCGCCTGGTATGAGTTCTTTCCGCGGTCGACCGGCAAGAAAGGACACCACGGCACCTTCCGCGATGCCGAGGCGCAGCTGAAGTACGTGGCCGACATGGGCTTCGATGTTGTCTACCTTCCGCCCATCCATCCCATTGGCCGTTCGCATCGCAAGGGCCCCAACAACAACCCCAAGGCGGCTCCGGGCGACCCGGGCAGTCCGTGGGCCATTGGCGCGAAGGAAGGCGGGCACACGAGCATCCATCCCGACCTGGGGACGATGGCTGACTTCCGACGCTTTGTCGCAAAGGCGGGGGACCTCGGCATCGACGTCGCCCTCGATCTGGCGCTGCAGTGCGCGCCCGATCACCCGTGGGTGACCGAGCATCCGCAGTGGTTCAAGCAGCGGCCCGACGGCAGCGTGCAGTACGCGGAGAACCCTCCGAAGAAGTACGAGGACATCTACCCGATTCATTTCGAGACCGACGACTGGCGCGCCCTGTGGCAGGCACTGCTCGACGTCGTGCGGTTCTGGGTTGGCGAGGGTGTGCGGATCTTCCGCGTCGACAACCCGCATACGAAACCGTTTCGTTTCTGGGAGTGGCTCATCGCCGAGGTGCGCCGCGATTACCCCGACGTGATGTTCCTCTCGGAGGCGTTCACGCGGCCCAAGGTCATGTACCAGCTGGCGAAGCTCGGCTTCACGCAGTCGTACACGTACTTCGCCTGGCGCAATACCAAGTGGGAGTTGACGGAGTACCTGACCGAACTCACGAAGACCGACGTGAAGGAGTTCTTCCGCCCGAACTTCTGGCCCAACACGCCTGACATCCTGACCGAGGCGCTGCAGCACGGCGGGCGCCCCGTGTTCATGATGCGCCTCGCGCTCGCGGCCACGCTGACGGCGAACTACGGCATCTACGGACCCGCGTTCGAGCTGGTCGAACACACGCCTCGCCAGGAGGGGAGCGAGGAGTACCTGGACTCCGAGAAGTACCAGCTGCGGCACTGGGACCTGAAGCGTCCCGACAGCCTGCGCGAGTTCATCGCTCTCGTGAATCGGATCCGTCGCGAGAACGCGGCCCTGCACTGGAACGAGACGCTCGCGTTCCATCCGGTCGACAACGAGGAGATCATCGCGTACAGCAAGGTCAGCGCCGATGGCACCAACCTCGTGCTGGTGGTGGCGACGCTCGACCCACATCACCGCCAGGCAGGCTGGCTGCAGCTGCCGCTCGACCGGTTCGGCATCGAATCGGACCGGCCGTACCAGATGCACGATCTGCTCACGGGTGCGCGCTACCTGTGGCACGGGCCGCGCAACTACGTCGAGCTCGACCCGCACCACTCGCCCGTGCACGTCTTCCGGCTGCGACGCCGGGTGCGCACGGAGCGGGATTTCGACTACTTCGTCTAGCGAGGCCGACGGGAGTCGCGTGCGTTCACGAGGTCGTCCGATCATCTTGCGCACGCCGTGGGCGCGCGCGCTCCGCGGGCGCAGCCGGGCTGCGATCGAGGCGCGGCTTCCCGGTTTCCTGCTGGCCCAGCGGTGGTTCGGTGGCAAGGGCCGTCGCATCCGGCACGCAACCGTGGTCGACGCGGTGCCTCTGCCGGCCGGTCGCGACGTCGTGTTCGTGACGCTCGTGGGGGTGAGTTACGCCGAGGGCAGGCCTGACACCCACACGCTGGTGCTTGGCTGCGTCCTGGGTGATGAGGCCTCGCGGATGCGGCACGATGAGCCGCACCGCGTGGTAGCGGACGTGACACTGGGCGAGCGCGAGGGCGTCGTGCACGAAGCGCTGGGAGATCCCGGACCGTCGGCCGTGCTGCTGCGGGCCATCGCGCGGCGCTCGGTCCTCGAGGGGAGCCGGGGCAGCCTCGTCGGCGTGCCGGGACCGGCTTTTCGCCGCATGCGGGGGACGGGCCCGCTCGATTCGCGGCTGCTCGGGGCCGAACAGAGCAACACGTCGGTCGTGTTCGGCCGGCGACTGATCCTCAAGATCTTCCGGCGTGCCGAACCCGGGTCGAACCCCGAGCTCGAGATTGGACGATTCCTCACCGATCGGGCCCGATTCGCCCACGCGCCGGCGGTGGCCGGGGGCTTGGAGTACCGCCCGCGACGGGGAGCCCTCGTCACGCTGGGGGTCCTCCAGGCGTGCGTGCCCAATCGCGGCGACGCGTGGACCCATACGCTGGCCGCGCTCCGGCGGTACTACGGGCGGCTCGTGTCGACGCCCTCCGGCGCTGGGACCCGCGTGCGGCCTGCCGGGTCGGCGCGTGATCAGGCGCAGGCACCCATCCACGGCCACGCCCGGAGGCTGGTCGGATCCTACCTGGACGATGCGCGGCTCCTGGGCAGGCGCACGGGCGAACTGCACCTCGCACTGGCCCACGAGAGTACGGATCCCGCCTTCGCGCCGGAGGCGTTCACACCGTCCTACCGGCACTCGCTCGGCCGATCGATGTGCTCGTTGGCCGAGCGGAACCTTTCGCTCTTGAAGCGGCGCCTGCCTGCGCTGTCTCCTGAGACGCAGGCGGCGGCCACCGCCCTGGTCAAACGGCGCGGCGAACTGCTCGGCAGGTGCCAGGCCGTGGCGACTCGGAAAGTCACGGCCCTCCGCACGCGCGTGCACGGGGACTATCACCTCGGCCAGGTGCTGAGGACGTCGGACGACTTCGTGATCATCGACTTCGAGGGCGAGCCTGCGGTTCCCCTGTCGGCGCGGTGCCTGAAGCACAGCCCCCTCAAGGATGTGGCCGGCATGGTACGGTCGTTCCATTATGCGGCGCACCACAGCCTGCGCAGCCTCGAGGCACGCGAGACGCTTCGGCCAGAGGCGCGCGCCGCGCTGACACCTTGGGCCAGATGCTGGTGTGAGTGGGTGACGACGGCGTTTCTCGACGAGTACCTGGTCACCGTGAACGGCGCGACCTTCCTGCCGCCCAGGAGAGACGACGTGGACGCGCTGCTCGCCGTCTACTTGCTCGAGAAAGCGATCTACGAACTGGGCTACGAGTTGAACAACCGGCCGGAGTGGGTGCACCTGCCGCTCGGAGGGATCCACGAACTGCTGGCGGCAAACCAGGGCGACCATGACGCGCAGGTGACGACCGAGACAGAGGAGCGACAAACGTGAGCGCACAGCCAATCCGACACGATCTGAGCCTGCTCGGGCCAGACGACATGCACTTGTTCAACGAGGGCACCCACTACCGCGCCTACCGCGTCTTCGGCTCGCACCTGCTGACTCACGAGGGGCACGCAGGCACCCACTTCGCCGTGTGGGCGCCGAACGCCGGGAGCGTATCCGTGATGGGCGACTTCAACGGGTGGAGTCGCGATACGCATCCACTCAGACCGACCGGCTCGACGGGCGTGTGGGAGGGGTTCGTGCCTGGCCTCGGGCGGGGCACGGTTTACAAGTATGCGGTGCGATCGCGCGATGGCGCCTATCTGGTGGACAAGGCCGACCCGTACGCCATCCACGCCGAGGTGCCGCCGAACACCGGCTCCGTCGTTTGGGACCTCGACTACGCGTGGAGCGACGCGGAGTGGATGACCACGCGCCCCGGTCGCCACGCTCTGACGGCCCCGATGTCGATCTACGAGGTGCACCTGGGCTCCTGGATGCGCAGGCCCGAGGAGGGCTACCGGTCGCTCAGCTATCGGGAGATCGCGACGCGGCTCGCCGATCACTGCGAACGGCTGGGGTTCACGCACGTGGAGCTGTTGCCGGTGACCGAGCACCCCTTCTTCGGATCGTGGGGGTACCAGACCACCGGGTACTTCGCGCCGACCAGCCGGTATGGCACCCCGCAGGACTTCATGTTCTTCGTCGACCACCTGCACCAGCGGGGCATCGGCGTCATTCTCGACTGGGTGCCGTCGCACTTCCCGACGGACGGTCACGGCCTGTCGTACTTCGACGGCACGCACCTGTACGAGCACGCCGACCCGAGGCAGGGCTTCCACCAGGATTGGAAGAGCTACGTGTTCAACTACGGCCGGCACGAGGTGCGCTCGTTCCTGCTCTCGAGCGCGCTCTACTGGCTCGACGTCTACCATCTCGACGGCCTGCGGGTCGATGCCGTGGCTTCGATGCTCTACCTCGACTACTCCCGGAAGGAAGGGGAGTGGATTCCCAACCAGTACGGCGGACGCGAGAACCTCGAGGCGATTCACTTCCTGCGTCAGTTCAACGAGGCCGTCTACCGGGAGCACCCCGGCGTGCAGACCTTTGCCGAGGAGTCGACCGCGTGGCCCATGGTGTCGCGTCCCGTCTACGTCGGTGGACTCGGTTTCGGCCTGAAGTGGGACATGGGGTGGATGCACGACACGCTGAAGTACATGAGCCTCGACCCGGTGCACCGCAAGTACCACCACAACCAGATCACCTTCCGGATGCTCTATGCCTTTCACGAGAACTTCGTGATGCCGCTGTCGCACGACGAGGTCGTCCACGGCAAAGGATCGCTGCTCGGCAAGATGCCGGGCGGCGGTTGGGACCAGTTCGCGAACCTGCGGACGCTCTACGGCTACATGTACGGCCAGGCCGGCAAGAAGCTGCTGTTCATGGGCGCGGAATTCGGGCAACGCGCCGAGTGGAACCACGACGGCAGCCTCGACTGGGGAGTGCTCGAGCACGAGAGCCATGCCGGCATCGTGAAATGGGTGAGCGACCTCAATCGGCTGTACCGTGCCGAACCTGCGCTGCACGAGCGCGACTGCGATGCCGAGGGGTTCCGCTGGGTGGACTGCAACGATGCCGAGAAGAGCCTGATTAGCTTCACCAGGCGCGGCCGCTCCACCGACGACATCGTGCTCGTGGTGTGCAACTTCACGCCGGTGCCGCGCGAGAACTACCGCCTCGGCGTGCCGCGGGGCGGCTACTGGAAGGAAGTGCTGAACAGCGACGCCGCGGAGTATTGGGGGCAGGGGTTTGGCAACATGGGCGGCGTCGAGGCCGCGCCCGTGCCTTCGCACGGCTTGCCGCACACCCTCGTGATGACGCTCCCGCCGTTGTCGGTGGTGTTCTTCAAGAGCGAGGCGCCGTCGGAGTCGACCAGCGAGGCCGTGACGGCGTGACGCGGTCGGCCCGCCGGAAGGCCGGCCGCTACAGAAGTGGTGCGGGAAGACCGGCCGCGGCGCTTGCCCTCGCGCCGCAGGCACCGAGGAACTTCGACGTGGCCAGCCAGGCCTGGTCTGGGTAGTACGCAAACACGGCGCTGCCGCCCTTGATCGTGTCGATCAGGGTCCGCGCCACGCTCTCACGCACGGCGGGGCACCCCCAGCTTCGGCCCAGTCGGCCCAACTGCTTCGCCAGTTGGGGATTCACGTAGGGCGCGCCGTGCATGACGATCGCCCGCTCGCGCGCGCGGTGGTTGACCCCGTCCTCGAGCCCCGTCAGCCTGAGCGAGTAGCCGTTCCGCCCAACGTAGGTGTCCTCGGTCACGAACAGCCCGAGGCTCGTCTGCAGGCTTCCCAGCCGGTTCGAGAAGCGGGTCGTCAGGTTCTCGCCGCTGTTCCGGCCGTGCGCGACGACCTCGGAGAACATTACCCGCAGTGACGCCAGATCGATCACCCACAGGCGGGGCTCGGTCGACGGCAGCGAGTAGTCGATGACCGTGAGCAGCGTCGGCTGCCTGACGAATCCCTGGCGCGCGGCGCAGACGGTGGCGTTCAAGGCCAGACGGAGGACGTCCGAGCGCAGGGACGGGGCCTGTTCACTGATCGCCCCGACGCCCGCCTCGGGCACCACCGGCGGAGCCGCGGGCGCAGTCGCCCGGAGGCCGGCGGCCAGCCAGACCACGATGGCCATGGCGGCAGCCAGACCCGCAGCAGCCGGGACGCGGGCCTTCGCCGTCATCGCGTGCGCGCGCTCCCAGGTCGTGCGAGGTGACGTGCCATGTGGGTGGAACTGGGTGGAGAGGATTGCTCGGCGGTCGTGACGAAGAACCCGTATTCTACGACAACAGGGGGCCATCAGCCAAGGAATCGTCCCCCGGGGCCATCCCTGCAGGCGCCGTTCTTCGCCGCCGGCCACACGATCACTGCGCGGCGCGACGATCGAACAGCATGGCTCCGAACGACCCGTCCTTCCTGGCGTACGGCAGGGCCAGCTGGCCCGCCACGAACCGGATTTGCCGCACGCCGCCCAACTGTTCCAGGTATCTGGTCTCCACGGTCATCGCGGGCTCGGGGCACATCTTCCGAGTGGCGCCGAGAGGGCCGACCGTGACGTCTCCCGGCTGGGCGCCGGTCTTTACCGGCCCGAAGTAGCCGTTGCAGCCGGCATTGCCGGCAAGGCGGTCTCCGTCGAGCTTCAACGTGACCTCGGGCGTCGCCGGTGCGGGCTCGTCCCACGCCCAGGCGCGCAGCACCCACTCGGCGCCGGCCAGCACTTCGACCGACAGCCTGCCTGTCTTCTTCGGGGCACCTTCCTCGAGACCACGAGGCTGGAGACTCCAGCTTCGGGTCACGAGATCGCCCGGACAGCACATCGCGTCGTTCTCACCAGCCTGGACAACGTCGACGACGATGAGGCGTCCGTCGATTCGCGCGTGGCGCACCTGCACACGATCACCCACGGGCGCCGTGGCGATGTTCTCGAGCCGTCCCCCCTCTCGTGCGACCACGGCGAGGTAGGACATCTCGCCGGTGCCCCCGGTGCTCCCGGCGAGGAGGGCCACAGCCTCCTCGGCGCCGTCGCTGTTGAGGTCACCAACCAGGCGGAAGTCGCGCACGTAGGAGACACTCGGCGCCGAGGCACCGCCAGGCTCGTATGGTTTCCCTTCCCACCGGCCGTTGGTGAGCGCGAACGGTGCACCTGCTTCCTCGACACCCCGGTACGTCGCGTTCTTGAGCTCCTCCAGCGTCGGGGCGGACCGATCGACCGCTGCAGCCGTGGCCGCCAGTGGGGCCGCCGTCGGCGTGGTCTCTTGCACGCGCGACTGGCACGCAGACACCCCGCTGACGAACAGCACGACGGCGATCCCTCGCAACAGACACAAATCGAGGGCCATGCGTTCCACCTCCCCAGGCAGCCTGCCGGCAGTTGAACCGGCCGTTCCTTCCTATCAGGTTTTGCGCACCCGGCGCAATCACCGTGGGCGACCGGGTCACGCAGGGCGAGGCGGTCTGCTGCGGCAGGCCGCGCGGCGTGCTGCGTCCGCGTTAGGATTACGGGGTGCCACAGGCCGATGCCGCGGCAATCCCGTGCCTCACGAGGAGTCATCCATGAGTCGACCGCACGCACCCATCACCCTTGTCGTCGGTATCGCGCTCGCAGCGGCGTTCGCCCTGCCGAGCCCAGCAGGCGCACAGCCCGCGCAGGCCAACCAGGAGTCTCCTGCGGTCGAGCGGCCGGAACGGCCCTCCGGCCCACCCGAGCCGAAGCCCTACGACAAGGTGATCACGAAGGACGCCAAGTCGGATGAAGGCGTGTTCACCGTCCATCGTCTCAAGGACAAGCTCTACTACGAGATCCCCGCCTCGGCGCTCGGCAAGCAGTTCCTCTGGGTGAGCCAGATCGCCAAGACGACGCTGGGCGCCGGCTACGGCGGGCAGGCCGCCGGCAACTCGGTGGTGACATGGGAGCGGCGCGACAATCGCGTGCTCCTCAGGCGCGTGTCGTACGACATCGTGGCCGATGCGGGACAGCCAATCGCCAGGGCCGTCGAGGCCGCCAACTTCCACCCGATCGTCATGGCGTTCAACGTGGAGGCCTTCGGGCCGAACGAGGCGCCGGTCATCGACGTCACACGCCTGTTCGCCACCGAGCTGCCCGAGCTCTCGGTGCGGTCGCGCATCCGGGCGCGTGGGTTCGACGCGTCACGGGCGTTCGTCGAACGCGCGGTCTCGTTCCCCGAGAACATCGAGGTGGAGGCGATCCACACCTACACCGTGCCGCCCGAGAGCGCACCACCGACGACTCCTGGGCCTCCGACGCCGCCCTCGCCGTTCCAGACACCAGCACCGCGGCCAGGCAGCTACAGCGTCTTGATGCACTACAGCATGGTCATACTGCCCGAGCAGCCGATGATGCCGCGCCTCTTCGACGAGAGAGTCGGCTACTTCACGGTGCGCCAGATGGACTACGGCCAGAACGAGCACCGCGCGCCCGAGCGCCGCTACATCACCCGCTGGCGTCTCGACAAGAAAGACCCGGCGGCCGCGCTCTCGGAGCCGGTGAAGCCGATCACGTACTACGTCGACCCGGCCACTCCGACGTGGCTCGTGCCGTATGTGAAGCGCGGTGTCGAGCAGTGGCAGGTGGCCTTCGAAGCCGCCGGCTTCAAGCGCGCCATCGTCGCGAAAGACGCGCCGACCGACGATCCGGAGTGGAGCCCCGAGGACGCACGCTATTCGGTGATCCGGTGGCTGCCATCGACCATCGAGAACGCGATGGGCCCGCACATCCACGATCCGCGCACGGGCGAGATTCTCGAGTCGGACATCCAGATGTACCACAACATCATGAACCTCCAGCGCAGCTGGTACTTCACGCAGGTCGGACCGCTCGACCCGCGCGCGAAAGCGCTGCCACTGCCCAACGACCTGATGGGCGAGCTGGTCGAGTACGTCGTGGCGCACGAGGTGGGGCACACGCTCGGGTTCCAGCACAACATGAAGGCCAGCTCCACGTATCCGGTCGACAAGGTCCGCGACCCCGAATGGCTGAAGACCATGGGGCACACCCCGACGCTGATGGACTACTCGCGCTTCAACTACGTGGCACAACCAGAGGACAAGATCGACCCGAAGCTGCTCATCCCCGGCATCGGCCCGTACGACAAGTGGGCCACGATGTGGGGCTACAAGCCCATCCCCGGCGCCAGGACCCCGGACGAGGAGAAGAAGACGCTGGACGGCTGGGCCCGTGAGCAGGACGAGAAACCATACCTGCGGTTCTCGACCGCGGGGAGCCGCGGCAGCGATCCCGGCGAGCTCACTGAGGCGGTCGGCGATGGCGATGCCGTGAAGGCCACCACGCTTGGCCTCAAGAACCTCGAGCGCGTCGTCGACATGCTGCTCCCGGCCACCACTGAGTCTGGCGAGGCCTGGGACGACCTCGGCGAGCTGTACGGTCGCACGGTGGGCCAGTGGGCCACCGAGCTCAATCACGTCGTGGCGGTCGTCGGCGGGCTCGAGTCGCAGCAGAAGCACGGGGGGCAGGAAGGGGTTCGATTCACGCCGATTCCGAGGGCGCGCCAGGCCGAGGCCGTGCAGTTCCTCAACAGCCGCGCGTTCGCGACGCCGGCGTTCCTGCTGAAGCCCGAGATCCTGAGACGGGTCGAGCCCAACGGGTCGCTGGATCGCGTGCGGTCGGCGCAGGTCCGGATTCTCAGCAACCTGCTGAGCACGGGTCGCATCGGGCGGATGGTCGAGCTGGCCGCGATCGACGGACCCACGGCCTACCAGCCCACGGAGTTCCTTACGGACGTGCGCAGGGGGATCTGGTCGGAACTCGGCGCGGCGAGCGTCAGGGTCGATCCGTACCGGCGCAACCTGCAACGAGCCTGGCTCGACCTCGTGTCTGCCAGGATCACGCCGACGCCCGACGAGGTGCGCGCGCTCTTCCGCGGCGAACTGAAGGCACTCGACACCGAGCTGAGGGCTGCGCTGCCGAAGGCGGGTGACGCCGCGACGCGCCGGCACCTGGACGATGCCAGGGCGCAGATTGCGTTGGCCCTCGACCCGAGCCGGCCAGCGCCGCCGGTGCCGGCCTCGACCCGACCGGGCCCGACTGACGTGCGCGAGAGGGAGGGTGACGGGCCATGCTGGCCCATCAACCCGACCGGTATCCGTTAGGGGCGATCCGCGCCGGATCGCGCATCATGATCGAGGCAGCGAAGTACGTGATTTGGGACCCCGGCCGTCGCAGTTCCGCGAAGGGCCGGGGTCCGGCCCGGGGAGCTTGACTGCCTGCTGCTCCATGGGAACAATCAACCGTTGAACCGAGGCTCGGTTCGTTCCGCCTCGGGCATCGTCCCGCCCCCAACGACGTCGCCCCCACGAAGATCGAACGGCCCTTGCCCCCACCCGACCACGGGGAGGCGCGCATGAAGCGAGGGATGTCCCGACGCCGGTTCATGACGTCGGTCGGAGCCGGCGTCACCACGGCTGCCGCGGTCGCGGCAGCACCACGGGTAGCCAGAGGCTCGCCAGTCGCCGAGGCGGGTCGGCGGGTCGATCTGGTCTTGCAGGTGAATGGCAGTCGCCGGCGAATCGCCGTCGAGCCGCGGACGACGCTCATCGAAGCCATCAGGGACGGGCTGGGTCTCACCGGCACCAAGCCCGGATGCGAGCGGGGCGAGTGCGGGGCGTGCACAGTGCTCATCGACGGACGCCCACGCTACGCGTGCATGATGCTCGCGCTCGAGGCTGAGGGAGCCGAGGTCACCACCGTCGAGGGCCTGATGCGAGGCGAGGCGCTCGGTGCCGTCCAGCAGGCATTCGTCGAGCACGATGCCTTCCAGTGCGGATACTGCACGTCGGGCCAGGTCATGGCCGTCGAGGGATTGCTGCGCCAGCACGCCGACCCGTCGCTCGAGCAGATTCGCCAAGGACTGGCCGGCAATCTCTGCCGGTGTGGTGCGTACGCGCACATCTTCGCAGCCGCGAAGAAGGCGGCCACGCTGAAGGGTACGGGGAGGTGAGCCATGGCGATCACCCCTGGCACCGATCAACCCCCGGCATGGGGCACCACCGAGGTCGTAGGCAAGGCCCTGCCCCGCGTGGACGCCTACGAGCGCGTCAGCGGCACCGCGGTCTACCCGCTCGACCTCACGCTGCCCGACATGCTGCACGCGGCCATCGTCCGGTGCCCGCACGCGCATGCAAGGGTGAAGCGCGTCGACACGTCGCGCGCCTCCGCGATGCCTGGTGTCCGCGCCATCCTCACCGGAGAGAGCGAGGGCGCCAGGCTGCCCTGGTATCCCGGCCAGAACGGGCCGACCAGCCTCCTCTTCGATCCGCAGTGTCGCTATGAGGGCGAAGAGGTGGCGGCGGTCGCCGCCGAGTCCAT
>JAFNAJ010000336.1 GCA_017860085.1 Acidobacteriota bacterium
GATCCGCGCGTCGCAGACCATCGCGGCGAGCACGACATCCAGCACCATCACAGGAGGGACGCTCTAATGGCCGTCGGTTCATTCTCTTCAGGCCTCTCGGGGCTCAACGCGCACGCGGCCTACCTCAACGTCATCGGCAACAACCTCGCGAACCTCAACACCGTGGGGTTCAAGGCGAGCACGGTGAACTTCTCCGACCTGGTGAGCCACACGGTGGGCGGCACCAGCTACAACCCGATGCAGGTGGGGCTCGGCGTGGCCACCGGATCGGTGTCGCCGGTGTTCAGCCAGGGCACGCCCCAGAACACGCAGGAGCCGACCAACGCCGCCATCCAGGGGAACGGCCTCTTCGTGATTCGCAACGGCGACTCGGTCGTCTACACGCGCGATGGCAGCTTCAGCTTCAATGCCAACGGCGTGCTCGTCACCGCTGACGGGCTGCCCGTCCAGGGGTGGACGCAGACGGATCCCACGACCGGCGAGATCCAGACAACGGGCAAGACGACCGACATCGCGGTGCCGCCCGGTGTGCTGCGCGCGCCGTCGCCAACGACTCAGTTCGCGACGTTGACCAACCTGAGTGCGACGGCGGCTGTCGGCGACACGTTCACGACGGGTGTCCAGGTGTACGACTCGCTCGGCGCGTCGCACGTCGTTGCGATCACCTACACGAAGACCGGAGCGGGCACGTGGTCGTACGACATCGCGGCCGCGGGAGAAGACGTCGTGGGCGGCACTGCGGGCACGCCGGTGAGCATGGGGACCGGGACGCTGTCGTTCGACGCCGCGGGCCGCCTGTCGGCTGTGAACGGAGGGGCCACGGCCGACGTCACGGTGGCCTCGCCGGCCTGGGCCAACGGCGCCGCCGCCAACACGATGACGTGGGACATCGTTCTCGCCAACAATGCGCTGGCCTTCACCGGGTTCAACGCGCCGTCGCAGACGGCATCGAAGACCCAGAACGGCTCCCCGGGCGGCATGGTGAACAACATCACCATCCTTGCCGACGGCACGATCCAGGCCACGTTTGGCGCAGGCCAGACGGTGGCGGTGGCCAAGCTGGCGCTGGCCAACTTCAACAACCCGAAGGGCCTCATGAAGCTGGGCGCCAACAAGTACGGCGAGAGCGAGGCGGCCGGGCTGCCGAACATCGGCGAGGCCGGCACGGGTGGGCGGGGCACCCTCATCGGGAGCGCGCTGGAGCAGTCGAACGTCGACATTGCGCAGGAGTTCACGCAGATGATCCTCGCGCAGCGCGGCTACCAGGCCAACGCCAAGACCATCACCGTGTCGGACGAGCTGCTGGCCGACACGCTCGCCATCAAGCGGTAAGTCACAGCGTGCCGGGGGAGGCGCCTTGAGGCGCCTCCCCGCGACGCACGCGGGAGCAACCGATCGTGGCGACCGGCATCAGCCTCGGTGTGCCCAACGTCGAGTTCGCGGTCTCTAGCGGCGGGAAGGGCGAGTGCGCGCGTCGCGATGGGCCTGCCGTCGACAGCGGGTTCTTGGGACTCGTCGAGATGTTGGCGCCCGGTGAGGCGCCAGCCGACACCGCGCCCGAAGTGCCGTTCGACGCGACGGCGCTCATCGGACACTGGCTCGAGCACGCCCGAGGGGCGCGCGGTGCGGGCGTGGCCGCGCAGCCCGGCGTGGAGCGATCCACACGCGGGGGGCTCGCGACCGATCCGGCACTTGACATGCCCAACACGTCGGGGGCAAGAGACGACACCGGCGAGCATTGGGCCAGCGTGATGCTCGCGCTGCCGGCGCTTCCCGTCGTCCCCGTGCCACCGGTGGCGCTTCCGCAAGGGGGCGCGGACTGGACCGAGGCCACACAGGCGTCTGGGGCCGAGGCTCGGGAGAGGAGCTCGCTCGCCCCGACCGACAGGCCGCTCGAGCCCGCCCTTGCCGGGCGGCATGACGACACCGCTGGGGCGGCCTTCGTCTCGCGGGGCCAGTCACTGCCAGAGATGCTTGTTGGCGCGCGCTCGTCCCACACGACGATGGCCGCCAGCGCACCGGACGAGCCAGGGGGCACGACGCCCACAACCAAGGTCCCCAACGGTGCAGGCGACCTCGTGGGACCTCAGCACGCAGAGGTGAGGCAGTTTGCAGCGCCGACGCACGCCGATGAGGCGCTAGCCGCCGCGACCGCTGAACTCCACCGTGCCTTGTCGCAACGGCCCGGTCCGTCGCCGCCTCCGAGTGCCCCAGCCCCCCCGACAGCTGAGACCCTGGACGCCTCCGAACCTCGGGCGGTCAAGCCGGAGAGTCCCGCAGCACCGGTCTTGGAGCAGCCTGGAATGGGAGGGCTCCTGGCTTCTGCCGCCGCCTGGGGTGGTGCCATGGGCGGTGACTCCGGCCAAGGGCAGTCCGACCCGGGCGCTGAACCCTTTCAACGACGGGCCCCGTGGTCTCAGCGCGGCACGCTGGGCCCCGCGGCAGCTTCCGCAGCGACCGAGCCCTTCGTGCTGAGGGACGTCATGACGCTCGGGGCGCGCACGCCAGTGAGCGACGCCCGCGCGCCTCGTGACGCCGCCACTCCAGACCTGCCTCAGCAAGTCGTGAGAGCGGTTCACTTGCAGTGGCGGCAGGGCATCGGTGAGGCTCGCCTGCAACTGAAGCCCGATCACCTGGGACACCTGACGGTGACGCTGCGCGTCGAGGCAGGACTCGTCACCGCCGTGCTCCGCACCGAGACGCGCCTGGCCATGGAGCGCATCGAGGCGAATCAGCACGAGTTGCGAGCGGCCCTCGAGCAGCAGGGCCTTCGGCTCGACCGGCTGGTCGTGGCGGTCGATCCGGACGCGCGAGGCCGCCGGCAGCCAGACGCGCCCCCACGCTCTGAACGGCGCGACAATCGGCTCGGCAAGGGGCAACCGGTCTTTGACCTGAACGAGGTCGTCTCGTCCTAGACGCCACGCTCCTGGCTCGGAAGGGCCCTGGTGTCGGCCAGACGTCACTCGGGCCGCCACGCCGTCCGCCGTGCACGGATGGGGGCGAGAAATACCCCGAGTTTTCCTGCCTGAACCAGGCTCTCGGTTGTCGTGAGCGCGGCACTGGCCTTGCTCTTGGGGCACCCGTCGGGGACCCACGGGGGCGTCCCCGCGGGGAGTCAGCACGATGAGTGAGGCAAAGCCCCAGGCAACGGCCGAGGCAAAACACGCAGGGAGGGGACACCGGCTCAAGTGGCTCCTCCTCCTGGTGGTCTTCGTGTTTGCCCTCGGAGGCGCGGTGGGAGGGTTCTACTGGTGGCGCACGGGAGCGGCCGATCGCGACGCGGCCTCAGCCCACGCGGCGGCACTCACCACGACGGCCGAGGCTGGCGTCATCGCGTTCGAGCCCTTCACGGTCAACCTGGCCGACCATGACGCGCAGCGATTCCTGCGCGTCAGCCTGCGCCTGCTCGTGGACGATGCGGCCAGGGCCAAGGAGGTCGAGGAAGACGATGTTCAGATGCTCCGTCTTCGATCGGCGATTCTCGAACTGCTCAGCCAGCAGACGGCCGAGCCCCTGACGACCCCCGACGGCAAGACCGCGCTCAAGCAGGCGATCTCCGACCGCGCCGCGGCAATCCTCGAGCACACGAAGGTGACCGATGTCCTCTTCTCAGAGTTCGTCGTCCAGTTCTAGCACGGCGCCCTCGCCGCCCCAGCTCACGGCTGGACCTGATCTCGGCGCTCTTCTCGACGTCGACTGCCCGGTCGAGTTCGTCCTGGGCACGGGACGCATCTCGGTCCGTGAGTGTCTCGCCCTGATGCCCAGCACGGTCGTCAAGCTGGCGGAAGCGGCGGGTGAGGACGTTCAGGTGGTGGTTGGCACCGTGCCTGTCGCGCGAGGCGAGGTCGTCGTCGATGACGAGCGAGCGACTGTGCGCGTGACCGAGGTGCTTCCCGGTCGGATGGCCGAGGCCGCCGAGTGA
>JAFNAJ010000337.1 GCA_017860085.1 Acidobacteriota bacterium
GGCGTGGTCGTCGTGGCCAACACCCGTGAGGCCGTCGCTCAGTCGATTGACGACATGACGCGCCGGTTGCCCGCGGAGGGGCTCGAGGGCTTCACCGTCAACGCGTTCGTTGCCCACGAGGCGACGCTGGGTGGCGAGCTGTTGATCGGGCTGCGCTGGACCGAGGACTTCGGCCCGGTGGTGACGGTCGGGCCTGGTGGCATCTACACCGAATTCCTCTCGCGCCACCTTCGCCCGGGTGCCGACCTCGCGATCCTGCCGGTCGAGGGGTTCGACGAGGGCCGTGTCGAGGCGCGGCTGCGCAGGCTTCCGGTGGTGCAGCTGGCGCTCGGCGGCGTGAGGGGCCAGCGCTCGCGGATCCGAATGGACGATCTCATCCAGGTGGTCGGGGCCTTCATGGCGCTCGGCCGCATCTCGATGCCCGACCTCCTGAGCGAGTGCGAGGTCAACCCTCTCGTCGCCACGGCGCGCGGACTGGTGGCGCTCGACGTGCTCGCGCGGCTCGGCAGCCCTCGGCCTGTCGCCTGGCCCGCCCGGCCGCTGCGCAAGCTGCGGAACCTGCTCGCACCCTCGCGGGTCGCGATCATCGGCGTCTCGGAGTCGATGAACCCCGGTCACGTGATCCTCGACAACCTGCTGCGCGAGGGCTTTCCCCCCGGCGACATCATCGTGGTGAAACCCGGGCTCGACCGCTTCGGCGAGTGCCCCGCTGTTCCGGACGTGGCCTCGATCCCCGGCACGGTCGACCTGCTCGTGCTTGCCATCGCGGCTGCCCAGGTGCCGCCGACGCTCGAGGCGATTGTGTCCGGCCGAAAGGCCGAGAGTGTCATCGTGATTCCGGGCGGCCTCGAAGAGAAGGCCGGCACGCGGGAAGCGCTTCGTCCGATGTACGACGCCCTGCGGGCCTCTCGCGACACGGCGTGGCAGGGCCCGGTGGTCAACGGTGGCAACTGCCTGGGCGTCCGATCGCTGCCCGGGCGGTACGACACGATGTTCATCCCGCCGTACAAGCAGCCCGCGCGGACGATGGGAGTGTCTCCGGTGGCGCTGGTTTCGCAGAGTGGCGCCTTCGCCGTGGCCAAGGGCGCCAAGCTCGCGCACCTCAACCCGCGGTACGTGATCACCGTTGGCAACCAGATGGATCTGACGGTGAGCGACTACCTGATCCACCTCGCCGACGAGCCCGACGTGAGAACGTTCGCGGTGTACGTCGAAGGGTTTCGCCCGCTCGACGGGCGACGGTTTCTCGAGGCGGCCCGCCGGATCATCGCGAGCGGTCGCCACGTGGTGCTCTATCGCGCCGGGCGGACCGCCGCTGGCGCGGCGGCATCGGCGAGCCACACGGCGTCGATCGCCGGCGACTACACGGTGACGCGCGAGCTCGCGCAGTCGGCCGGCGTGGTGGTCGCCGAGTCGCTCGAGGATTTCGAAGATCTGGTCACGCTGTTTGCCGCGCTCGAGGGGCGGTGGCCGCACGGAAAGCGCCTCGGGGCCCTGTCGAACGCGGGCTTCGAGTGCGTGGCCATCGCCGACAGCCTCGGCACGCTCGAACTCGCCACCTTCAGCGACGCGACGCGCCAGGGCCTCGCGGACCTGCTGCGGGCGGCCAGACTCGACACCCTCGTCGACGTCCACAACCCGATCGACCTGACGCCGATGGCCAGCGATGCCACCTATGCCGCCGCCGCGCGACTCGTGCTCGAGGACGAGGGGGTCGACCTCGGCCTGGTGGGCTGCGTGCCGCTGACGCCGGCGTTGAACACCCTTCCGCCGGGTGATGCCCACCGCGAGGATCTGGGCCGCGAGGAGGCGGTGGCCGCCCGCCTGGCGCGCCTCTTTGAAGCGGTGCGAAAGCCGTGGGTCGCGGTGGTCGACGGAGGGCCCCTCTACGAGCCCCTCATCGAGCGGCTTACCGCCGCGGGCGTGCCGACCTTCCAGACGGCCGACCGCGCCCTGCGCCTCCTGGACATCTTCGCCGCGGCGACCCAGCGCAACGCCACCGGAGATCGTGCGCCCGGGGAAATCTCAGCCGTGGCCGCGAGCGAGTCGCGGTGATGTGTTCCCGACAGGTGTCGCGCGAGGCCTCGGTCCCGTGCGCAGTGGATCCCGAAGAGTAGAAGGTGCCGTGTCATGAAGAAACTCGACAAACCGTATCGTCACCGCGAAATCGGTACGCACAAGCTGGCGCCAGAGACCCTGATGATGAGCTACGGGTATGACCCGAAGCTCTCCGAGGGCTCGGTGAAGTGCCCCATCTTCCAGACCTCGACGTTCGTCTTCAAGAGCGCCGAGGAAGGCAAGGCGTTCTTTCAGCTCGCGTACGGGCTGCGTGAGGCCAAGCCGGCCGAGGAGCCGGGCCTCATCTACTCGCGCATCAACAACCCCGATCTCGAGATCCTCGAAGACCGGCTCACGTTGTGGGACAACGCCGAGTCGGGGCTCGTCTTCTCGAGCGGCATGTCGGCCATCTCGACGACGCTGCTCACGTTTCTCCGCCCCGGCGACGTGCTCGTCCGAAGCGAGCCCGTCTACGGCGGGACCGAGTTCCTGGCCGAGCACGTCCTTCCGCAGTTCGGCATCAGCGACCAGCCGTTTGGCTCCTACCGGGGCACGCCTACGCTCGAGCAGGCGGTAGAGGCCGCAAGAGCCCGGGGGCGCATCGGCGTGATCTTCGTGGAGACGCCGGCCAACCCCACCAACGACCTGATCGACATCGCGCGTTGCGCCGAGGTCGCACGATCGCTCCAAGGGCCCGACGGACGCCGCCCGCTCGTGGTCGTGGACAACACCTTCCTTGGCCCGCTGTGGCAGCAGCCGCTCGAGTGCGGAGCCGACCTGGTCGTCTACTCGCTCACGAAGTACGTGGGAGGCCACAGCGACCTCGTGGCGGGCGCGTGTCTCGGGCCCGACGCGCTCGTCTCGTCGGTGCACGGGATGCGCACCATCCTCGGCACGATGTCGGGACCGCACACGGGCTGGCTGCTGATGCGCAGCCTCGAGACGCTCAAGCTGCGCATGACCTCGTCGATGAAGAACGCCCGGTACATCGCCGAGTTCCTCGCCGAGCACCCGAAGGTCGACAAGGTGCACTACCTCGGCTTCCTCGAGAAGGACGACCCGCAGTCCGGCATCTTCCAGCGCCAGTGCAAGGCGCCGGGCTCGACCTTTGCGTTCGACATCCACGGCGGCGAGGCGGAGGCCTACCGCATGCTCAACAGCCTCAGGCTCTGCCGGCTGGCGGTGAGCCTGGGCGGAACGGAGACGCTGGTGGAGCATCCCGCCACGATGACCCACTCCGATGTGCCGGCCGAGCGGCTGGCGCAGATGGGTGTGACGAGCGCGATGGTGCGAATCTCGGTCGGCATCGAGCACCCGCAGGACGTGATCGCGGACCTCTCGCAGGCCCTCGACACCGTCTGACTCTCGCGGCGTGGCGCCTCGAGGCCGATGAGTGGCGGACCGCCGGGTGCCCGGCAGCCCGTTCTGTGTTACGGTGCTCCTCCATGAGCATCGCACCTGGCATCTACGCACGCTTCAGCACCAGCATGGGGGAGTTCCTCGTTCGCTTCTTCGACAAGGAGGCCCCGAAGACCGTGGAGAACTTCGTCGGCCTGGCCGAGGGCGAGAAGGAGTGGACTGACCCAGCCACGCGGAAGCCGATCAAGACGAAGTTCTACGACGGCCTCGTCTTCCACCGCGTCATCGACGGCTTCATGATCCAGGGTGGCGACCCGCTGGGCAACGGGACGGGCGGCCCCGGGTACCGCTTTGCCGACGAGTTCCACCCGAAACTGCGTCACGACCGCGCCGGAATGCTCTCGATGGCCAATGCCGGGCCCAACACCAACGGCAGCCAGTTCTTCATCACGCTCGGGCCCACGCCGCACCTCGACAACCGGCACTCGGTCTTCGGTGAGGTG
>JAFNAJ010000338.1 GCA_017860085.1 Acidobacteriota bacterium
CAAGAACCCAAGAACCAAGAACGTCCGAGTAGGTGAACGAGATGCTCGAAATCAGGAACTTGCACGCACGCGTCGAAGAGAAGCCGATCCTGCGCGGGATCAACCTCGTGGTGAAGGCTGGCGAGGTGCACGCCATCATGGGCCCGAACGGATCGGGCAAGAGCACGCTGGCCGGCGTCCTGGCCGGCAAGGGCGACTACGAGGTCACCGACGGCGAGGTGATCTACAAGGGCCTCAACCTGCTCGACATGGACCCCGAGGAGCGCGCCCGCGAGGGACTGTTCCTGGCGTTTCAGTACCCGGTCGAGATCCCGGGCGTCAACAACTCGTACTTCCTCAAGGCTGCGCTCAACGCGATCCGCAAGCACCGCGGCCTGCCCGAAGTGGACGCGCTCGAGTTCATGACGCTCGTGCGTGGAAAGGCCAAGCTCCTCGACATCGATGCGCAGTTGCTCGGCCGCCCCGTGAACGAGGGCTTCTCGGGCGGCGAGAAGAAGCGGAACGAGATCTTCCAGATGGCGGTGCTCGAGCCCTCGCTCGCCGTGCTGGACGAGACCGACTCGGGCCTCGACATCGACGCGCTCAAGATCGTCGCCAACGGCGTCAACGCACTCCGGAGCCCCGACCGGGCCGTTGTCGTGGTCACCCACTACCAGCGCCTGCTCAATTACATCGTCCCCGACTTCGTCCACGTGCTCTCCGAGGGCCGCATCATCAAGTCTGGCGGCAAGGAGCTGGCCCTCGAGCTCGAGGAGAAGGGGTACGGCTGGATCGAGGCTGATGGCGCGGCCGTCCACGCGTAGGGAGCAGACAACCATGGCCGTGGCGGCAGCCCAGGACCTCTACCTGGATCGATTCGACAAGTTCCTGGCGGGGCGGGCGCATTCCGACCCTGCGTGGCTCACCACCATCCGGCGGACGGCGGTCGACCGCTTCGCCACCGTGGGGTTCCCTGGGCCCCGTGACGAGGAGTGGCGGTTCTTCAACGTCAGCCCCATCGTCGAAACGCCGTTCCGTGAGGCCCCGGCCGAGCCCGCGCCGGTGACGAAGGCGCAGATTGCGCCGTTCCTCATCAAGCAGCTGGCCTGCTCGGTGCTGGTCTTCGTGAACGGTCGCTTCGAACGTCGGCTCTCGGCCCTCGGGCCCCTCCCGCGGGGCTCCCAGGTGATGAGCCTGGCCCAGGCGCTGCAGTCGGATCCCGGGTTGGTGGACCCGTACATCACGCGCTGCGCGAGTTACGACAGGCACGCCTTCACGGCGCTCAACACCGCGTTCGCCGACGACGGCGCCTTCGTGTACCTGCCGGCGGGAGCGGTGGCAACCGAGCCCATTTACATCCTCTACTTCTCGACCACCGACGCGCCGATCGTGACGTATCCCCGCACGATCGTCGTGGCCGGTGATCACAGCCAGGCCAAGATCATCGAGTGCTATGCCGGCGGGGCGGGCCAGTTCTACTTCACCAACGCGGTCACCGAGATCGTCGGCGGCGAGCACTCGGTGGTGGAGCACGCACGGGTCCAGCGCGAGAGCTTCGCAGCCTTCCACGTGTCGAACACGCACGTGCAGCTGGAGCGGGCCGCGGTCTTCGCCCAGCGCAACATCTCGCTCGGCGGCGCCCTCGTGCGCAACGACGTGACGGCGGTGCTCGGCGACGAGCACATCGAGTGCACGCTCGACGGCCTCTACCTCGGGCACGGGCGTCGCGTCATCGACAATCACACGGCGATCGATCACGCGAAGCCGAACTGCAACAGCCACGAGCTCTACAAGGGAATGCTCGATGATCACGCCCGCGGCGTGTTCAACGGGAAGATCTTCGTGCGGCAGGATGCGCAGAAGACCGACGCCAAGCAGACCAACCAGGTGCTGCTGCTCTCGGACGATGCCACCATCAACACGAAACCCCAGCTGGAGATCTTTGCCGACGATGTGAAGTGCACCCACGGGGCGACGGTGGGTCAGCTCGACGAGGAGATGCTGTTCTACCTGCGCGCCCGGGGCATTGGCCGCGAGGACGCGCGGGCGATCCTCGTGCACGCGTTCGCCAGCGATATCATCGACCGCGTGACGATCGAGCCCCTGAGGACGGCGCTCGAGGAGGCGCTGCTCGGGCAGCTGCCGAAGCAGGCGCTCCTCTAAAACGGGGTTCTTGGTTCGTTGTGCTTGGTTCTTGGTCCGTTCGGGGTGCTGGGTCCCTGGTTCCCTGGTTCGTTCGAGCTTCCTGAACCAGGAACGAACCAGGCCCCCGGAACCAGGGACGGACCAGGAACAAAGAACCAAGCACCAAGGACCGACAGGTTCGAGGTCTTATGTCCGTGGACACTCCGGTTCGGACGCTCGACGTGACGCGCGTCCGTGACGACTTCCCGATCCTCCAGCAGCGGGTCCATGGACGGCCCCTGGTCTACCTCGACAACGCCAACACGACGCAGAAGCCTCGGAGCGTGATCGACGCCATCGAGCACTACTACGCCGAGGACAACGCCAACATTCATCGCTCCACCCACCTGTTGAGCGAGCGGGCCACGCGGGCGTACGAGGCGGCCCGGGTGCGCGTGCAACAGTTGATCAACGCGCCCGAGGCGCGCGAGGTGATCCTGACGCGGGGCTGCACCGAGTCGATCAACCTGGTCGCGCAGAGCTGGGGGCGCGCCAATCTCCGCCCGGGCGACGAGGTGGTGCTCACCTGGATGGAGCATCACTCCAACATCGTTCCCTGGCAGATGGCGTGCGAGCAGACCGGCGCGCGGCTGCGCGTGGTCCCGATCACCGACGCCGGAGAGGTCGAGCTCGAGGCGTTCGCCTCGGCGCTCGGCGACCGCACGCGGTTCGTGTCGATCATCCACGTGTCGAACGTCCTGGGAACCATCAACCCGGTGGCCGAGATGATCCGCCTGGCGCACGAGCGGGGGGCCCCGGTGCTCGTCGACGCCGCACAGTCGGTGCCGCACCTGCCCGTCGACGTCCAGGCGCTCGACTGCGATTTCCTCGCCTTCTCGGCCCACAAGATGTACGGGCCGACCGGCATTGGCGCGCTCTACGGCAAGGCGGCGCTGCTCGAGGCGATGCCGCCGTGGCAAGGCGGCGGCGACATGATCGCGTCGGTCTCGTTCGAGAAGACCACGTACAACACCCTGCCCTACAAGTTCGAGGCCGGGACGCCCAACATTGCGGGCGTCGTCGGCTTCGGCGCCGCCGTCGACTACCTGCGGCGATTCGACCTCGCCGAGGTGGCGCGCCATGAGCGCGACCTGGCCGATTACGCCGTGGCCCGCCTGCGCGACCTGCGCGGCATCCGGATCATCGGGCAGCCCCGCGAGCGCGCGGGCGTGGTGTCGTTCGTCATGGACGGCGTGCACCCACACGACATCGGGACCATCCTCGATCGCGAGGGCGTGGCCATCCGGACCGGCCAGCACTGCGCGCAGCCGATCATGGACCGCTACGGCATCCCCGCCACGGCGCGCGTTTCGTTCGCGATCTACAACACGCGCGACGAGGTCGACGTGTTCATCCACGCACTCCACACCGTGCGCGAACTGTTTGGGGTCAGGTCTTGAATCTGCACTTTTTTAACACCTGGCACCCGAGCTTGCGGGAGTGCCAGGTGTGAAAAAAGTGCAGATTCAAGACCTGACCCCCATTGCAAGGATCCTGGCGCTCACCGTGGTGCTCGTCATGGTGCAGGGCCTGGGGTCGAGGCTCCTGCCCGCGCCAGAGGCGGCAGCGCAGCCATCGACCCAGCCGTCGGGCAGCTTCCTCGCGATCGTCCTTGCCGTGTCCCTGCTGCAGACGATCGCCCTCGCCTATCCAGTCCTTCGTTCGCGCTGGCACGGCTGGCGGCTCATCGGGACGGTCTTTGTTCTGTACTTCGGGACCGTGACGTTCATGAGCCAGATCGAGTCGATGGTGTA
>JAFNAJ010000339.1 GCA_017860085.1 Acidobacteriota bacterium
CTCGTAGAGCACGCAGCCGAGCGAGAAGATGTCGCTCTGGACGCCCACCTCGAGGCCTCGGGCCTGTTCGGGCGACATGTAGCCAATCGTTCCCAGCACCACGCCGGCGCCGCTGCCCATCATCGTGGGGGCCGATCCTGCCGATGTCGCCGCCGCGACCGCGCCCGTCGAGCGCGCGAGGCCGAAGTCGAGGATCTTCACCCGGCCTTCGCTGGTGATGAACAGGTTGTCGGGCTTGATGTCGCGGTGGACAATGCCCTTGGCGTGTGCCGCCGCGAGGCCCTCGGCGACTGCCACGCCAATCTCGGCCGCCTCGCGCCAGGGCATCGGACCCCGGACGAGACGCCCGCCCAGTGACTCGCCCTCCAGCAGCTCGGTCACCGAGAACGGCATCCCGTCCTGGATCCCGAGGTCGTGAATGGCAAGGATGTTCGGGTGCGACAGGGCCGCAACAGCTTTGGCCTCGCGCTCGAATCGCCCCAGCGCCTCAGCGCTGGCTGCCAGTTCTCCGGAGAGCACCTTCACGGCCACATCGCGCTCGAGCCGCGCGTCGCGGGCTCGATACACCTCGCCCATGCCACCCGACCCAATCCGATCGATGACCTGGTAGTGACCGAGGCGCGTCCCCGAGGCCAGCATCATCAGCGCACACCTCCGACGGACATCCCCTTATCTTACGCAACCTGGCTCCGTGTGGTTTCCAAACAGGCGAGCGCGAAGATCTGGACCGAGACTCGGCCGCTGCTGCGCCAGCGGAGGTCCGGCGCCCTTGACGGCGCTGGAGACGGGACTATGCTTGATTCGGGATTTCTCCCGGGGGCGCTCTCCAATGCTCGGGGCAACGTTTGGCCACTACCGCATCGTCGGCCAGATCGGCGCGGGTGGCATGGGCGAGGTCTACCGGGCGCACGACGAGAGCCTCGACCGTGACGTCGCGCTGAAGATCCTGCCAGGCGCCAGTCTCGGCGACCCGGCGGCGCGCGCCCGCCTGTTGCGTGAAGCCCGCTCGGCAGCCGCGCTGAATCATCCTCACATTTGCACCGTCTACGAGGTGGGCGAGGCCGAGGGGCAGGCCTACATCGCCATGGAGCTCGTCGACGGCCAGCCTCTGGACACACGGCTGGCGCAGGGGCCGCTGCCTATGGAGCAGGTGCTGCGGTACGGGCTGCAAGTCGCCGACGCTCTCGCGCACGCGCACGCCCACGGCCTCGTGCACCGTGATCTGAAGAGCGCCAACGTGGTGCTCACCACCGACGACCGTGCCAAGGTCCTGGATTTCGGCCTGGCGAAACGCCTGGACGAATCCCAGCTGGACGGCCTCACACGGTCACAAGCGTCGCTGACAGGTCCCGGGGTCGTCGTGGGCACGCTGGCCTACATGGCCCCGGAGCAACTGCGTGGACAGCCCGCCGATGCGCGCAGCGACGTGTGGGCGCTGGGTGTCGTGCTCTACGAGATGGCGACCGGCGCACGGCCGTTCGAGGGACAGACGGGCTTCGCGTTGAGCTCAGCGATCCTCAAAGAGCCGCCGCGGCCGCTTCCGGCCAAGGTGCCGCTCGCACTGCGGGCAGTGATCGAGCGCTGCCTCGCCAAGGAGCCGGCAGACCGCTACGGGCGG
Organism: Acidobacteriota bacterium; assembly: GCA_017860085.1. Classification (GTDB taxonomy): domain Bacteria; phylum Acidobacteriota; class Vicinamibacteria; order Vicinamibacterales; family JAFNAJ01; genus JAFNAJ01. The sequence continues at coordinate 1,619 of JAFNAJ010000339.1, forward strand.
GCAGCCGACGTCCACGCCGCGCTCGACACGATTCGGACGGGCACGAGCGCGCCCTGGGCGGCATGGCGTTACGGCCTGAGACGCCACCGTTGGCTGGCCTTGACCGCCGCTGTCGTCGCACTCGTCGCGGTGCTGGTTGGTTGGAACGTGGGCGGCATCCGCGACCGGCTGATGGGCCGAACGGCCGTGCCGACGATCACATCGCTCGTCGTGCTGCCCTTGTCCAATCTGTCGGGCGACCCCGCGCAGGAGTACGTGGCCGACGGCATGACCGAGGCGCTGATCGCGGGGCTCTCCGGCATCAGCAGTCTCAGGGTCGTGTCGCGCACGTCGGCGATGCAATACAAGGGGGCCAAGAAGCCGCTGCGGCAGATTGTGAGCGAGCTCGGCGTGGACGGCGTTGTCGAGGGCGGCGTCCTCAGGGAGGGCGCGCAGGTGCGGGTCACGGTCCAGCTCATCGATGGTCGCACGGACACGACCCTCTGGTCGCGGACGTTCGAGCGGGAAACGTCGGGCATCCTCGCCCTGCACGGCGAGGTGGTGCGCGCCATCGTCGACGAGGTCAAGGTGGCGCTGTCGCCGCAGGAGCAGGCGCTGCTGGCGAGCGCGCGCCCCGTGAACCCCGAAGCCTACGAGGCGTATCTGAAGGGGCTCATGCATTGGTACAAGCAGACCCCCCAGGACGTCGACCGGGCGATGCTGTACTTCGAGTTCGCGACGGAAAAGGACCCGAATTTCCCGCTGGCTCACATCGCGATGGGCTACATCTGGATCTACTACGCGAGCGCGGGACTGCTCCCCTCTGGCGAGGCCCGATCCAAGGTGATCGCGTCCATCCGCAAGGCGGTCGAAATCGACGAGAACCTCGCCGAGGCGCACGAGGCCTCGGCCGACGGAAAGTTCTATTACGACTGGGACTGGGCGGGCGCCGAGAAGGAATACAAACGGGCAATCGAGCTCAAGCCGAACTCGGTCGAGATGCGCATGTTCTACTGGGAGTTCCTCGCAGCGATGAAGCGTCTCGACGAGGCAGAGGCCGAGATCGCTCGATGCCTCGAACTCGACCCGCTCAATTCGTACGTGCAGATGATCTACGGGATGTTCCTGCTCTCGGCGCACCGCTTCGACGATGCCGTCGCGCAGTTCGGCAAGATCCTTCAGGCGGAGTCCGACTTTGGGCCGGCGCACCTCGGCCTGTGGCAGGCCCACCACCACAAGGGCAGGTATCCGGAAGCCCTGGCCGCGGCGACCACCTACTTCTCGAAGTGGGGCGACAAGGAGATGGCCGACACCCTCACCGCGGGCCAGGCGAAGGGTGGCTACCGGGAGGCCATGAGGGCGGGGGCCGGCAAGCTGGCGGCCCGGCAGGCCGAGACGTATGTCCTCGCGCTGCAAGTGGCCATGCTGCATGCCTACGCCGGGGACAAGGCCCAGGCGCTCGACTGGCTCGAGCGCGCGTTCGACCAGCGGGAGTCCGGGCTGGTGAAGCTGCAGATCGACCCGGACTGGGACACCCTGCGCGACGAGCCCCGCTTTCAGGCGCTGCTGCGACGGATGAACTTCCCACCGTCGTGATCTGCCTGCGGCCCCCGACCCACCCGGCGTTCTCCGCCCACGCCCTCGACGCACCCCTCGACCACCCAGACCATCCGACACCCGACACAGACCCACGACACCCGATTGACAAGCCCAGGGATGAGGCGTAAAAGCAAGGCAGGGCCCCCAGGAACAGTCAAGACAGGAGGTCATCCCATGAGAGCGCGGACATGCGCCTTCGGGTTGGCTGTGGGTGTATCGTGTCTCCTGGTTGCCGATCCGCTCGTCGAGGCCTGCGGCGACAAGCTGTTGTCGATCGCCCGCGGAATTCGCCTGCAGCAGGCCTACAAGACGCGGTACCCGGCATCCATCCTCCTCTATGCCGGCCGTGCCTCCGGCCTGGAGAAGTCGGGGAAACGGGACCCGCTCTTGCAGATGACGTTGCTCTACATGAGCCTGAAGCAGGCGGGCCACAAGCCCCAGGCGGTCGACACCGTGATCGACCTCGATGAACTGCTCACCATCGGGCACTTCGACCTCGTGCTGGCCGAAATCGAGGACGTCGGTTCGGTGAACGAGCACGTCGCGAAGCTGCAGTCGAGCGCGACGCTGCTCCCCATCGTCTACAAGCCCTCCAAGGCCGAGCTCGCGGCGGCACGAGAGCGCTTCCCCCTGGTCTTGAAGATGCCGGCCACCTCCACGCAGCACCTCGAGGCGATTGACCAGGCCATGAAGTCGAGGCCACAGGGCGCCACCCAGCC
>JAFNAJ010000340.1 GCA_017860085.1 Acidobacteriota bacterium
CGCCTGAGCGCGTCGATCATGGCCCCACGAACACGCCGCTCCGCGAATGTCTCGAACTTGATCCCGCGACCCTCGTCGAAGCGGTGCGCGGCGTCCATCAGGCCCAGGACCCCATCCTGCACCAAGTCGTCGATCTCGATGGAGTTGGGCATGGACGACGCGACACGCCGCGCCAGGGCCTCCACGAACGGCAGGCTGGCCTCGATGCGGTCACGCTGGGCGTCGGTCACGGGCTGTCGCTGCATGGCTGTCTCCGGGCTGTCGAAACGCCGGGTCGAAGCGACCGCGGACAGCCAGGACAGGGGCAATGACGGTGCCACCGGGACCGACGCGTCGCCCGCGCCCCGGCGCCTCGGATCCCGCGGCTTCAAGGTGATGAAAAGAAAGAACTTCAGCGGTGTGAAGCGATGTGCAATCGTGTGCAGGCCGAGGCACGTCCAGCCCCAGACGTGTCAATAGTTTGACACTCGAGGCCGGTTAGGTGTCACTTATTTGACGGTTCGTCGCCTCCCGATCCGGCACCCTCGACGCGAGACCGCAGGTCGCGGGCGGTGGCCATTGCCTCGATCGCACTCGACACGACGAGCCCGGCGCGCGCCCGAATCGTCTCGTCCGGGCTCTTGAGCTCGAGCAGTTCGGCGTTGGCGAGAATGATGCCGAGTTGGTTGTTCAGCCGGTGGAAGAGCGAGGCCAGCTCGCCCGGCGGTGGACCCTGTCGGTCGTTGCGGGTCATTGAAGATCGGACACGGCCAGCGGGCGAGGCGTTCGCCGAACGGGCACATCGGGGCGGCGCCAGAGCGTGTCGCTGAAGATCCGGACGGCCCCGCCGGCGGTCCGCACGTACTCGACCTTGCCGTCGGCGATCCAGTTGTAGATGGTGCGCCGACTCACTCCGACGTGGGCGCACGCCTCTGCGATCGACACCGTCTCTCGGTCACCGAGCATCGCAACTCTCGCGCCGTGGGCGCTCGACGCCCGGCGCAATCCGCCGGTTGTATCGGACACTCCTCGAGGGGCCTATAGCCGGCCCGGGCCTGCATTCCGGCTGAGCTGACCCCCCCGGGGTCGCTCTCCCACCCGACAGGTTGACCGACGCCTGGAGGGGCGTCAAAATAGTGACGCCGTCGCAAATGCCTGATTATCAAAAACATATCCTGCTCGTGGAGGACGAGGTCGCCCTTCGCTCAGCCACGGCCGAGCGCCTGGTTGGCGATGGCTTCGAGGTCTGCGAGACGGGCACGGCCGAGGAGGCCATGACCCGCCTCGAGGAGTTCGCCTTCGACGTGGTCATCACCGACCTGCGCCTCCCGGGGCTCGACGGGGCCTCGCTGCTCGATGCCGCCCTCGACCGCTACCCCGACATCGTCGTCATCGTGGTGACCGGGTATGGCACCGTGCGGGACGCGGTCGAGACGATCAAGCGCGGCGCGGCCGACTTCGTCACCAAGCCGTTTCAGTACGAGGAACTGCGGCATGTTGTGCGGACGGCGCTCGAGCAGCGTCGCTTGCGTGCGGAGAACGCCTACCTCCGCTCGCAGCTCGATGCGCGGTACAGCTTCGGCGGGCTCGTGGGGCGAAGCCCGGCGATGCGCAACCTGATTGGGCTGCTGGAGACGGTGGCGCCAACCAACGCGACCATCCTGATCGAAGGCGAGACCGGCACCGGCAAGGAACTCGTGGCCCGGGCCATCCATCACAACGGGCCGCGTCGGGCGCACCGGTTCGTCGCGCTGAACTGCAGCGCCATCCCCGAGACGCTGCTCGAGGCCGAATTGTTCGGCCACGTGCGCGGCGCCTTCACCGGCGCCGTCAGCGATCGTCAGGGCCGATTCGAGCAGGCGAACCGCGGCACGCTGTTCCTCGACGAGGTCGGCACGATGAGCCCGGCGCTCCAGGCCAAGCTGCTTCGGGTCCTGCAGGAACGGGAATTCGAGCGGGTCGGGGCGTCGCAGCCGATGAAGGTGGACGTGCGCGTCATTGCCGCGACCAACTCGGACCTCGACCGCCTCGTGCGCGAAGGGACGTTTCGCGAGGACCTGTACTACCGCCTCAACGTGATCGCGCTCCGGATGCCGCCGCTGCGTGAGCGTCGCGAGGACATCCCGTTGCTGGCCCGGCACTTCCTCGAGCGGTTCGGCCGCGAATCGGTACCGCCTCGCACCGACGTCACCGTCTCGCAGGACGCGATGCGATTGCTGATGGCCCATTTCTGGCCGGGCAACATTCGGCAGCTCGAGAACGTGATGGAGCGCGCGCTCGCGCTCAGTCCTGGGCGCTCGCAGATAGAGGTGTCGGCCCTGCCGCCCGACATCCAGCAGTCGGCCGCTGCCGCGCCGCCATGGCTGGGCGTGTTTCCGGACGAAGGGGTCGATCTCAACGACGTCGTGGCCGAGACCGAGCGGGCGCTGATCACGCGTGCGCTCGATCGCGCGGCAGGGAAGCGACACCAGGCCGCGCGCCTGCTCGGCATCAAGCGCACGACACTCGTGCAGAAGCTGAAGCGGCTTGGGCTTGCGACACCGTCCGACACGGACGCGGGTCATGACGGCGGGACCTAGGTGGTTCTTGGTTCATGGTGCTTGGTGCTTGGTCCGTTCGCGGTTCTTGGTGCTTGGTTCGTTCGTGGTTCTCCGTGCGGTGTCCGTTCGTGGTCCTTCGTGCGTGGACCATCAGGAACTGACGCCGTTATTGGTCTGGTGAGGTGAGAGATGTCGCGCGTGCGCTTCTGGACGATCCTGATCGGGGACGAGGCCACCTCGTTCCGGGCAACCGACCAGGAGATGCTGGTGCCGACGCTCAAGCAACTGCAGCGTGTGCATCCGCAGGCGGTGCTCCGGTGGTTCGAGGCGGGACGCCTCTGGTCCTCGCCCGAGGACGCCCGCCGGGCGATCCTCGAGGCGACCCGACCCGCGCGGAAGCGTGGCGAGGGGTGGCGCCCCGGCGGCGAGCACCGTGATCCGCGCGCACGCTACCAAGTGCCGCGCGACGTGAAACGGCGCCGCTTTGCGCAACGCCTGAGACGGGAGGATGCCCGCCCCTCACGAGAGGGCGAGGCAACACGTGGGCCGGAGAAGCCCGCCCGCCCGCGACGCCCGTCGACGCACGCCGACGCGAAGCGGGGACCTGGGCCCAAGAAACCACGGAGAGACCGGTGATCGCCCACGTGGTGCTCTTCCGCCCCAAGGACGCCGTGCCAGACTCGGCGCGCGGTGCGTTCGTGTCCGCCATCGTCAGTGCGCGTCAGGCGATTCCGTCGATCCGGAGGTTCTGGGTTGGGCGTCGCCTGCTCGACGAAGCGCCTTCCTATGTCCTGCCCACCGGCGACTTCCCGTTTGCCGCGGTCATCGAGTTTGACGACCGACAGGGTCTCGCCGCGTACCTGCAGCACCCCGCTCATGAGGCGCTCGCACAGGTTCTGCACGCGACGGTGGATGCAGCGCTGGTGTTCGATTACGAAGCAGCAGACGCCGCCCACGCGGCTGGGATCGTGTCAGGCGCGGTGTGAGGCGGGCCCAGCAGCAACAGCGGCACCGTGCGCCACGTCGTCGGCACGGTCGAGGAAGAACCGTGCAACCAGGTCCCGGAGTGCCGGGATCGACTCGGTGTGGTTGATCGCGACGCGGAAGTCGGATCCCCCGTCGAGGCCCTTCGAGAACCACGCGTTCAGCGCACGAATCTTGTTGATGACCCAGCGCTCGCGCCCGTGGGCTGGACGGTGGGTGGCAGCTCCGCCGTCCGCCGTGGGTGCCATGTGTCGAAAGCCCTCGGCCTCGGCGACGCGCTCGCCAAGCAGCAGGTCGACGTAATCGAGCAGGAAGCGCCCGCGCATCTCGCGCGTGACCGGCCGGGGCTCACGGCCCGTGGCCAGGTCCGCGGCCTGCGCGAGGATCCAGGGGTTGCGCAGCACGCC
>JAFNAJ010000022.1 GCA_017860085.1 Acidobacteriota bacterium
GGGCGCGACGCGCACGCGCGCTGCGGCGGGGCTGAGGGCTCGCCCTCCGTGCGGTGCGGTCTCGCGGGGACGGCTCACCGTGGTGCCCCTTCCTGGACGAGCGGCTCCGCCGAGACGGTCAGGCGGGCTGCGTGGACGAACCGGAGCGCCGCCTGCCTGGCATCGATCCGGAGCTCCCAGGTTCCGGGTTCATCGAGGCGAACGAGGGTCCGGTACGTCCCCGGCTCCTGCGGCATCTCGACGAATTCCCCGGTCTGGTTGAGGCGGGTGTCCGAAGGGCGGATGGCGAAGAGGCGGCCGGCAAGCCCAGAGACGGGCTTCCCGTCGCGGTCGGCGACGCGGACGTCCACCGGTCGCGGCATGCCCGGGAAGTGGGGGATGCCCGACGGCAGCTCGTACCGCACGCTCCAGCCGAGTTGGCGGCTCGCGTCCGCGACCGCTTCGTCGACGTCCCACTTCTGCGCGGCCTCGTAGTAGCCCTTGATCGGGCGGGGCGTATCCGGGCGCGTGGCGACCCAGACGAGGACACCGCACGCGACGACCGACATCGCAAGGAGGCTACCGAGGTAGATCGGCCACCGGTACTCGGACATCAGCCGGAGAAGCTTCACGGCGTCCCCCCGGCTGTCCCGAAGGGCCCGAGGAGGAGGAACTGCACTTCCTTCTGGAACCCCCGGTCGGAGCGCACGAGATAGCGAACGGGAACCTGTCCGTCGACAAAGACGCTCTGGGGCACCGTCGTGACGGCGTTCACCGTCACGAGCCTGTCGGGCTCGACGACGACGGGCGACTGGCTCACGACGAGGCTTGCGCCGGGCGGGCTCAGGACCTCGATCGTGAAACGTTGTATTTCGGAAAGCTGATTCGTGATCCGCACGCGCTGCTGGTTCGCCACTTCTCCGGTCGGCAGGAGGCGGTACGGCTCGCGTCCGCCGCGGACGATTTCCACGAGGGCGTCGCCGCGCGTCAGGATGAGGACGGCGAGTGCCGCCCACGCGACGGTCATGAGCGTGAGGTAGGCGATGCTGCGCGGCCGCCAGATCCGGCGGACGCCGCCCTTCTGCTCGCGCTCAGAGGTGTACTTGATGAGTCCGATCGGCTTGCCGATACCGCGCATCACCTCGTCGCAGGCGTCGATGCACTGAGCCGTGCCGATGCACTCGGGCTGCAGGCCCCGCTTGATATCGGTTCCGGTTGGGCAGGCGTTGACGCAGGCGCGGCACGCGATGCAGTCGCCGGCCAGGACGCCCAGGACCCGGTCCTTGACCTTCATCCTCGGCTCGCCGCGCTTCTCGTCATAGGCCACGAGAATGGTGTCCTGGTCGGCGATGACGTTCTGCAGGCGGCCGTACGGGCACGCGATCGTGCACATCTGGTCGCGGAACCAGCCGAAGTCGAAGAGGATGGCGCCTGTGACGAGCGCGATTGTGAACAGGGCACCCTTCCAGCTCAGGGGGTCGGTACCGAGGCCTTGGAGGAGCGGCCCCCACCCGGTGAAGTAGGAAACGAACGTCGTGGCCATCAGCAGCGCCGCGACCGTCCAGATCGACCACTTGGCGAGCTTGATCGCGACTTTCCGACCGCTCAAGGGCGCTGCGTTCAGCTTGCGTTGGTTGAGCGGTCCGCCTTCCAGGAGGGCCTCGATCGGGCGGAAGAGGAACTCGAGGTACACGGTCTGCGGGCAGGCGTATCCACACCACATCCGCCCGAAGGCCGAGGCGACGAAGAACGCCGTGACGATGATGCCGAAGCCGAGGGCGACGAGGATGAGGCTGTCCGTGGGGTTGAAGGTGGCCCCGAAGACGTGCGTGTTGCGGGTTGCGAGGTCGATCAGGACCGCGGGGCGGCCGCCCACGGGAATGTGGGGGAGGGCGAAGAACAGGAAGAAGAGCAGATATGCGACCGTCCGGCGGATCCGCCAGAACCGCCCCCTGTGGACGACGGGGTGCATGAACTTGCGCTTGCCGTCCGCCGAGAGGCTGTAGAGCAGATCCTCCTCGGGCGCGACGTTGAAGACGCGCTCGGGGCCGGACGGTACTGCCGCCGCGGCGGGCTGCTCCTTCTCGGTGACGGCGGGCGCCACGTCAGCTCCCCGGGATCGGTTCCGGCGCGAACGGTTCGCCCTCAGCCGGCTTGGCGCTGGGCGGGTTCGAGCCCTGCAGGCTCCTCACGTAGGACACGAGAGCCGAGAGCTCCTCCGGCTTCACGACGCGGCCCCAGGGCGGCATCCCCTTCGCCGGCCAGCCCTTCGCGACCGACTGGAAAATCTGCCCGACCGAACCGCCGTGGATCCAGCGGTCGTCGGTGAGGTTGGGGCCGATCAACCCCTGTGCCTTTTCGCCGTGGCAGGAGGCGCAGGTGCGGGCGAAGCGCGCCGCACCCTTCTCGAGGACCGCGGGGTCCTTCGCACCGGCGAGCAACTCCGCCGGCGTCGGCGGGACGAGCGGGTTCGCGTCGAAGTGCGCCTGGACTTCCGTGAGGGCCTGCTGGGCCTCTGCGCGGTACTCGGACTCCATCGAACCCTCGCCGAAGCTGAGGGCGTAGAAGATCAAGTAGGCCGCCGAGAAGATGAGCGAGCCCCACCAGATGGCCATGAGCCAGCCGGGCATCGGATTGTCGTATTCCTTGATGCCGTCCAGTTCGTGGAGAACCTTGTCTTCGTACTCTGCCATGGTCTCCTCTCGTCAGGCCTTCGTTGTCGGGCTCTCGTCGTCGCCCTCGAGCGCGAGGCGAGCCCGGGCTTCGAGGTCTTCAGGGCGGGCCCGGAAGACCCGCACCGTGATCACCACGTAGAACCCTATGAAGAAGAGCATCGAGGCGATCGCCCAGCCGGTCGCTCCGGTGCGGGCGGCGAGTTCCTGCAGCATGGCTACCTCGCCGGCCCGACTTGCCCCGCCGCAGCGACGGGCACCGCAGGCGGCGCGAAGGCGGGTTGCTGCGGCGGCCTCTTCCAGCGGATGTCGGTGCCGAGACGCTGGAGATACGCCGTCAGGGCCGTGATTTCCTTGTCGGCCAGCCCCTGCGGCCCCTGCTGGGCCTCCACCTCTGCCGTGATTGCCTTCGCCTGGCCGTCCATTGCCGCCGCGGCGGCGTCGATGTCCCCGTCCGTGTAGGGGACTCCGACGGCGCGGAGAGCGCGCATCTTCGAGGCGACGAGGCTCGTGTCGAAGCGGTCGGTCAGCAGGTGCGGGTAGCGAGGCATGACCGACCCGGGCGTCGTCGAATTGGGGCGGGCCATGTGGCGGACGTGCCAGAGCGACGGGTACTTGCCACCGACGCGGTGGAGGTCGGGCCCCGTCCGCTTCGAGCCCCACTGGAAGGGGTGGTCGTAGACGTACTCGCCGGCTTTCGAGTACTCGCCGTAACGCTCCGTCTCGAACCGGAACGGCCGGACGAGCTGCGAGTGACAGTTGTAGCAGCCCTCCCGGATGTAGATGTCGCGGCCGACGACCTCGAGCGGCGTGTAGGGCTTCACGCTCGCGATCTCCTTCACGTTCGCCTTGTTGAAGAACATCGGGATCGCCTCGACGAGCGAGCCGACCGCCAGGGCCAGCACCACGAGGACCGTGAAGGAGATCGTGCGCGCCTCGAGGGCCCGGTGCACGCCGTGGCGGAGCGAGTGCTGGAGTCGGTAGAGGGCGTGGTCGTACGTATTGGCGGGCGTCACCGCGCCCGGCGCCGCGAGGTCCCGCACGAGCGGCGGCGCGCTCACTTCGGGCTCCACTGCGTAGTCGGCCGGGGCGCTCTTGATCGTCTTCACCACGTTCCAGACGAGGAGAAGCAGTCCCGAGAAGAAGAGGAGCGCCGCGACGAGGCGAACCCAGTACAGCGGGACGATCCGGATGACCGTCTCGATGAAGTCCGGGTAGACGAGGCGCCCGTCGGGTTCGAAGGCGCGCCACATCCCCCATTGGGTGATGCCGGCGACCCACATCGAGACCTGGTAGAGGATGAGGCCGATCGTCGACACCCAAAAGTGCGCCGTCGCGAGCGTTTTCGAGTAGAGCTCGGTTTTCCAGAGCCTCGGGACGACCCAGTAGAGGATGCCGAACGACAGGAAGGCATTCCAGCCGAGGGCACCGGCGTGGACGTGCCCGATCGTCCAGTCGGTGAAGTGCGAGACCGCGTTCACCGACTTGATCGACATCATGGGCCCTTCGAACGTCGACATGCCGTAGTAGGTCACGGCGACGACCATGAACTTCAGGATCGGATCCTCGCGCAGCTTGTGCCACGCGCCGCGGAGGGTGAAGAATCCGTTCACCATGCCGCCCCACGACGGCATCCAGAGGATGAGGGAGAAGAGCATGCCGAGCGTCGACGCCCACTCCGGCACGGCCGAGTAGTGGAGGTGGTGCGGACCCGCCCAGATGTACACGAAGACGAGCGACCAGAAGTGCATGATGGAGAGCCGGTAGCTGAACACCGGCCGATCCGCTGCCTTCGGGAGGTAGTAGTACATCAGGCCGAGGAAGGGCGTCGTCAGGAAGAACGCCACGGCGTTGTGGCCGTACCACCACTGCATCAGGGCGTCCTTGACCCCGGAGTAGGCCGAGTAGCTCCCGAACCACGAGTACGGCATCACCATGCTGTTGCCGATGTGGAGGACGGCAACCGCGACGATGGTGGCAATGTAGAACCAGATGGCGACGTACAGGTGCTTCTCGCGGCGGATCGCGATCGTCCCGAAGAAGTTGATTGCGAAGGTCACCCAGAGGACGGCGATCACGATGTCGAGGATCCAGGGAAGCTCGGCGTACTCCTTGCCCTGGGTGGTCCCCGTGACCAGCGCGAGCGCCGCGCCCACGATGAGCAGTTGCCAGCCCCAGAAGTGGAACCTCGAGAGGACGTCGCTGAAGAGCCTCGTCTTCAGCAGGCGCTGCATCGAGTGGTAGGTGCCGGCGAAGATGATGTTGCCGCAGAACGCGAAGATGACCGCGTTCGTGTGGAGCGGCCTGAGCCTCCCGAACGTGAGGTACGGCGCCAGGTTCAGCCCTGGCATGAAGAGCATGGCCGCAATCAGGACGCCCACGAGCATGCCGACCACGGCCCAGACCACGGCGGCCAGGAAGAAGAGCCGCGGGGTTCGATCATCGTAGCGGACGCTGTCGCTCATCGGTCTCCCATCCTGTGTCGCTGAGTTCCAAGGGGCGCGCGGGTCATCGCAATCCCGGCCGGGAGGCAGGTGTCGGCCGTGCCGGCCAAGCACGGCTGCCGCCAAGGGAGACGGAGCACTCCCTCACGCGGCCAGGGGCGTTCGCCGCACGCGGTCCGAGCGGGAAGTGCCGCGCGGGCCTGGCGGCAGGGCGTAATTGGCACGTGAACTGATGTTCAGGGAGGAGCCGCGACGAGTGCCAAGAGACGGGTGGCGGAAACTGGACGCAGCTCCTCCAGTTGGACCGGACGAAGCAACAGACGTGCCGCGGTGCGGCATTCTGCTTTTGCCCCGAATCCGCCCGTCCGCGGGCACCTGTGTTCGGTGCCATGCTGGAGTTCCGGCGGCGCGCCGGGATCTCGGCCCGGTTCCCCTCGGCCGACTGGCAGCCCGGTTCCCTTCGACGGCGGTCTGCGACCCCAGGCGACCGGGTCGTCACCCCGGGTCAGCTGGGTCGGGTTCGACGGCGGCGGTCGTTTCCCACGCACCAGATGAACCAGAGAGCCTCGTCATCCCGAGGTGGCGAGGTGTTCACTCTGGGACATCGCACGACAGCCAGGGCGGAGATACTGCCGGAGTGCCCACCGCGCGGAGCGGCGGGGCCGAACGAGAGGGTGCGACCCACGATGCCAATACCACCGAGACCACCCGATCTTCCCCTCGAGCGCGAACGGATGATCGGTGATTTGCGACACCTTCTGACCTCGGTCGAACGTCACGCGCCGCACGTTGAACGGGGCGCAGCGCGACCGATCGCGCGTGATGCGGTGGCCCCGAAGCGAGAAGCCCTGGCGCGGCTCGAGAGATTGCGCAAGACCCCGGGAGAAGGGCGATGAGCTTTGCTACTTCAGCGCCGCTCCGCCGACCCAATCCCTGCCCGAACCTGAATCACCGGCGCAGCGACGCGCCCGTCGGCCATTGCCCCGACTGTGGAAGCATCGTCAACCAGCACTTTCACACGTCAGGATGCAGTTCCGTGGACCACGCCGTGGCGCGGCGTCAGCGGCTGGCGTTCTGCGTCCACTGTGGGTCGCCGCTCCGCGGCCGATGAAGGCCGACGCGTCCGGTGGTCAGTCGTGCAGGACCACGCTCAAGAGCGCGGTGTTGATTCTGATGCTGCCGTTGTACTCGAGGAAGCCGAGCTTCCTGAACTTGTTCATGAAGAAGTTGACGCGCGAGCGCGTCGTACCCACCATGTCCGCGAGCACCTCTTGCGAGACCTTCGGCACCACCCGATCGGTGCCGTCCGGGGCCCCGTAGCGGGCCAGCAGCAGTAAGGTTCGCGCCAGCCGCTTCTCGCTCGAGTTGAACAACTGGTCGACGAGGTCGGCCTCCACGCGGGCGTTGCGGGCCAGGAGGTGGGCGATGAACCGGTCCGACAGTTGGGCCCGCTCGTGCAGGGCCCGGATCATCGCATCCTTCTCGATGACGAGCAGCGTGCTCGCCTCCATCGTCGTTGCATTGCCAAGTCGCCGCGTCGCACCCGTCAGGGCGTCTTCGCCGATGAACTGCCCCGGACCGAGGATCGCGACCACGGCCTCCCGGCCCCTCTTGGAGAGGACCGACAGCTTCACGCCGCCGGCCTGGACGTACATGACGCTCGTGGCCGCTTCGCCCTGCCTGAAGATCGGCTGCGCCTTGCGGTACTTCACGATGCGCCGCGCCACACCCGCCGATTCCAGGAACACGTTGACGTCGAAGGTCCCCGTGCCTGCGGGCTCTTTCCTGGACCCCATACTCCCCCTCGCCTTGGAGTCTAGCACCGCATCCCCGCGCACAGCAGCCAGACCGAGGATGTTCAAGACTGAACAGCGCGCGTGCCGGGTTGGGCGATAGCATCAGGCATGCTCAACACACATAGCTGGACCTTCGCAGTGACCTGGATCACCCTGGCGACCGCCATCTGGCTCACCGCCGTCCCCTCGTGGATCTCGGTCACGAACTTCTGGTGGCTGAATGCGGGCCTCGCCGTGTTCGGCATCGTCCTCGCGAAGACTCTGCGGTCGGCGGGCCCCACGCGTTCGATCGCGCACGTCCTCTTCGACACCGAGCAGCAGGCCGGCCCGCGTCGATGAGCCGCGCCGCTGGTCGGGTCGACCATGACGCGTCGTCTGGAGCGGTGAGCGGGTCGGACGGGCGGCCAGGCGATGATGGGCGCCAGCCAGACCCCCGCGGCGCTCCCCCCACGATGCCCACTGCTGGCCCGGCTGGCCACCGAGGGCTCATTCGCCCACGGAGAACCAGACGGCAGGAGTATGACGTCGAGACGTTCTTCGAGATGTCCGTCGACCTGTTGTCCATCGCGGACACGGACGGGTACTTCAGACGCGTGAATCGTGCCTTCGAGCGCACACTCGGCTGGACGCGCGACGAGCTGCTGCGCCGGCCGTTCCTCGATTTCGTCCATCCGGACGATTTGGAGGCAACCCTGACCGAGCTCAGGCAACTCGCAGCCGGGACGCCGAGCCGGGCCTTCGAGAATCGCTACCGGTGCGTGGACGGCACCTACAGGCGACTCCTCTGGACCGCAGTCCCGGAGAGTGGGTCCAACCTGCTCTACGCCGTCGCCCACGACGTGACGGAGAAGAGCCGGAGAGAGGCCCGCACGCGGCAACTTGCCAACGCCGTCGAGCAAACCGCCGACACCGTCATCATCACAAACCGGGCCGGCGTCATCGAGTACGTCAATCCGGCATTCGAGTACACCACGGGCTACACGGCGGAGGAGGCCCTGGGGCAGACCCCGCGACTGCTCAAGTCCGGCCAGCACCCTCCCGAGTTCTATCGAGACGTCTGGACCCGCCTGCTCGCCGGGGAGGTGGTACGTGGTGTCTTAATCAACCGCAAGAAGGGCGGGGAGCAGTACTGCGCAGAGCAGACCATCACCCCGATGCGAGATGCTCGAGGGACGATCACCAGCTTCGTGTCGGTCGTCAAAGACATCACGGAGCTCAGGAGGCGGGAAGAACAAGACATCGAGTTGCGACTGGCCGCCTCCATCCAGCAGCGGCTCTACCCAGCGGTGCCGCCCATCGTCAGCGGGCTCGATTTCGCCGCGGCGACGGCGCCGGCGGGCGCGATGAACGGTGACTATTTCGACTTCTTCACGCTGCGGGACGGCGCCCTGGCCATCGCCATCGGCGATGTCTCGGGCCACGGGCTGGGGCAGGCACTGATCATGGCACAGACCCGAGCCTACCTCCGCTCGATGGCACGCGTACACGCCGACGTGGGCGTGATTCTGACCGAACTCGACAAGCTGCTTGCGCCGGATCTCGAGCCCGGCCGTTTCATCTCGCTGCTCCTCGTCCGGCTCGATCCGAAGACCCTCGTGCTTCAGTATGCCAATGCCGGGCACGAGCCCGGCTGCCTTCTGGACCCTGCCGGCGCGATCAAGATGGTGCTCGAAAGCACCGGCCCGCCCCTGGGACTCCCCGGCGAGGCGAACCCGTCACGTGTCGTCGCCGCCAGTTCACCGGTTCCCCTGGAGCGCGGGGACGTGCTCGTGCTGCTCACCGACGGAATCGCAGAGGCAGAGTCTCCAAGTGGGGTACCCTTCGGATGGGAGCACGCGCTCGGGGTCATCGGCGCCCATGGCCAGGCGACCGCTGAAGGGATCGTGCAAGCCCTCAGCAGTGCCATCCGGTCCTTTCAGGATGGCACCGCGCAGCGCGACGATGTCACGATGGTCGTCTGCAAGCGCGAGATGACCACGCCAGCCGGGGGCAGCAGTCGGTCCGCATAGAGTTCTGCCAGACGGGGAACTCCGGCGACGTGCTCTAGAATCGGTCTGCGGAGGGACCCTTGACCAAGTTCATCAGCCTGTCGACGGTCACGCGAGTGCTGCTGGCCGACGGCTGGCATCAGGTCGCCGAGAATTCCTTCTCGGTCGAGCCCTGTCAATTCCGATCGAGTTCCGGGAATGCGGTGTCCGGCCTCGGGGAGCCGGTCGCGACGTGGAGAGAGAAGCGTCCACGCGAGAATTCCACGCACCCTCACCTCGTGAGCCTCGCCGTCCCGGCCATTCAGATTCTCGCGCTCGAGTATGGGGAGCAGGGGAGCACCACACCGTGATCGCGCGAGGTCGTGAAACCTCCTCCAACCCGAGTCTAGTCTCCGAGCACGACCCGCACCCGGTGGGTGCCGCCGTCGTCGACCAGGGGAATGGCGCGCCAGTCGACTGACACCCCGTCCAGTTCGGCCTCACCAATTCCTCGGCAGACGCGCGCCGGGTTGAACACGGTGATCTCGTAGCGCGTCCTTCCCACGCGCCAGGCAATCGTGTACTCGGGCCACGAAGAGGGGACACAGGGGTCGATTTCGAACGTCGAGCCGTGCCGCCTGAGGCCGAGGATGCTCTCGAGGCCCGCGCGGTACATCCAGGCCGCGGTGCCGGTGTACCAAGTCCAGCCCGCGCGCCCGGCATGGGCGTGGTGGGCACAGACGTCTCCGGCCACGACGTACGGCTCGGCCTTGTAGCGCTCGACGTCCGAGGCCGTTCGCGTGTGGTTGATCGGGTTGAGCATGTGGAACAGCTCCACGGCCTCGTCGCCGCTCCCCAGCTGCGCCACCGCCATGACCAGCCACACGGCGGCGTGCGTGTACTGCCCGCCGTTCTCCCGCACGCCGGGCGGGTATCCCTTGATGTACCCGGGTTCCTGCGCCGACTGGTCGAACGGGGGCGTGAGCAGCAGCAGGAGCCGAGGCCCTCGCCGCACCAGGTGCGTGCGGACCGCGTCCATGGCGCGGTCCGCAAACCGCAGGGGCACCGCGCCCGAGAGGACGGCCCACGACTGCGAAATCGAGTCGATCCGGCACTCGTCGTTCTGGGCCGAGCCGAGCGGCGCCCCGTCGTCGTAGTAGCCCCTCCGGTACCACTCGCCGTCCCACGTCAGCTCGAGCATGGCGGCGAGTCGAGTAGCCTCGGCGCGGTATCGCTCGGACCGATCCTGGTCACCACGCGCGGCGCACAAGGGCGCGAAGTCGCTGAGCACCCCGTGCAGGAAGAAGCCCAGCCACGTGCTCTCGCCGCGCCCCTCCCGCCCCACGAGGTTCATCCCGTCGTTCCAGTCTCCGCTGCCGAAGAGCGGAAGGCCGTGGGGACCGACGGTGAGTCCCTTGTCGATGGCACGTACGCAGTGCTCAAAGAGCGGCCACGGCTCCGGTGAAACGCGCGGTTGCACGTAGGCCTCCGTCACGTCCGGCGGAAGCAGCGGGGCTTCCAGGAACGGCACGCCCTCGTCGAGGATGTCCGCGTCTCCCGTGGTCCTGACGTAGTGCGCCACCGCGTGGGGCAGCCAGAGCAAGTCGTCTGAGCAGCGGGTACGCGGGCCTCGAACGCTCGGCTCGTGCCACCAGTGCTGGACGTCCCCTTCGAGGAACTGCCGGTGCGCGGCGCGGAGCAGCTGCTGGCGCTGGAGGTCGGGCCTCGTCAGCGAGAGGGCCATAACGTCCTGGAGCTGGTCGCGGAATCCGAAGGCGCCCCCCGGCTGATAGTAGCCGGTGCGGGCCCACAACCTGCAGCTCAGGTCCTGATAGAGGAGCCACCGGTTCATCAGCAGGTCGAAGGAGTCGTCGGGCGTGTGTACCTGGACGGTGTCGAGGATCTCGTCCCACGATCGGCACACGGTGTCCCGTGCGGCCTCGGCTGCGGCCACGCTCCCGTGTCGGCCCACCAGCTCGCGAACGTGACCCGCCTCGCGCCCCTGGCCCAGGAGGAACACGAGACGACGGCTTTCTCCGGGGGCGAGTGTGACCTCGACGTGAAGCGCGGCGCACGGATCCAGTCCCGCCCCGACGCGTCCCGAGAGCGCCTGCCGGCCGAGTGCCGCAGGATGGGCCAGGGATCCGTTGCGCCCGAGGAACGACAAACGGTCTCCTGTCACCGAGCAGAGCGCATCGCTGGCATGCGCGAAAGCGACGCGTTCCGCGTACTCGTGGTTGTAGGCGTTCCTGGCCAGCAGCGCCCCGGTCGTGGCGTCGAGCTCGGTGACCACGTGCACGCGCTGACCAGCGCGAGGCGGGCCGAGCACCCACTCGTTGTAGGCGAAGACACTGAGATGACGAGCCGACTCGCTTGCGTTCGTGAGGGTCAGCAAGGAGAACTTCACCGGGTCCGTCTTCTCCACGAAGACGTCGAGGGTCTGACGGATGCCGTGCGTCACACGACCGAAGCGGGTGAGCCCGGCGGAATGCCGAATCACACAACGGCCGCTCGCGCTCGTGCGGGCGATTGGGCCCGGCGTCGGTCCCCACACTTCTCCCGTTTCGTCGTCGCGGACGAACAGGGCCTCGGCCGTCGTGTCCGTGATGGGATCGTTGGCAAAAGGAGTCAGTCGGTTCTCGCGGCTGTTCTCGGACCAGGTGAAGGACGCTCCCGAGGACGTGACGACCGTCCCGAACGAGGGGTTGGCGATCACGTTGGACCAGGGAAGTGGCGTCTCCCTGTCGCCCTCGAGGACGACTACATAGTCCCGGCCGGCGTCGGCAAACCCTCCGATCCCGTTTCCAAGCACGAGCGGAGGGGCAGCCTCTTCGCCCGTGGAGGGGGATGACGGGGCGTTGGCCGGCCGCGTCGGCCCCGACGGCACGAGCGCGTTTGGCTCCGGTCCCGGCCACTCGGCATAGGGCCGATCGAGCTGGTTGGCCAGTTCGCCGCGGTCGCCGCTGAGGACTGCCCGTGCCACCGCCGCGAGGAGGACGCGCTCGCCCTCTGGCATGCGGTTTCCGCGCAGCAGGTACGCGCCACCGGGCCGGTGTTTCCACGCCCTCCACGGGCCGGTGTCGAGCAGCGCGGTGATCTGCGCGTGGATCTCGTCGAAGTAGCTCACGGGGTGCTCGTTGAGGATCACGACGTCCGCGCTGAGGCCCTTGAGCCGCCAGTACTCCTGCGCCTGGAGGACCTGGCGCACGAGCGGGAGGTCGTTCTCTTCGACGACTCGCACGAGGAGAATCGGAAGGTCGCCGGAGATGGCATGCGGCCAGAGCCCCTCCTGGCCGAGCTCATTACGGGCCAGGACCTGCGGGCTCGCGCGGAGCGATCTGTCGGCGTAGAGTACCCGCGACGCCAGGCGCTCGAAGAGCAACGCCTCTTCGCTCGAGATGCCGAGGTGCCGCAGGCCGCTTTGCGCGTGCGCGTGGGCCAGGGCGAAGGTTCGTGCCGTGGCGCTCGGCTCCCTGTACTTGTGAGCGAGAGCCACGGCCGTTTCTCGGCTGGAAGCCATCCCGGTGGCGAACGACACCCTCACGAAGCCGCCCGGCGCGAGACGGACGCGCTGCCGCAGGCTGACGATGGGGTCGAGGACGACGCCCGTGGTACCCGAGAGGGAACGTCCATCGAGCGCCTGGGGGTTCTCCGGACCTCGCCCGCGGCCGAGGAAACGGGCACGGTCGCTCTCCCATTCCAGGGACCCCTGTGGCCGGCCTTCAAGGCTCAGCACGTGTACGGCCCACACCTCTGCTTCGTCCAGCGCGCGCGGGCGGCGCCGACAGAGGAGCGCCGCGCCTTCCGGCAGGTACTCCGTCTCGACGAAGAGCTTGCCGAACGCGGGGTGGGCGAGGTCGTCGGCCGGTGGGGTGAGGACGATCTCGGCGTAGCTGGTGACGTCGATCTCGCGGAAGCGGTCGCTGTGGTTCGTTACCGCCAGCCGGCGCACCTCGACGTCGTCTTCGGTCGAGACTGCGATGTCGAGTTGCGTGCCGATGTCGTCGTCGCGACGACGGAACGTGGCCTTCTCCGCCAGGAAGGTCACGACATAGTCGTCCGACTCCAGGCCCATCGGGTGAAATGTGGGGGACCAGACCAACCCGCTCCGTACATCACGCAGGTAGATGAACTGACTTCCAGGATCGCGGGTCGGATCGTCCTGGTGTCGCGTCACCACGCGGCCACGGCAGAAGCTGGCCCCTCCTCCCCCGTTGGTGACGACGGCGACGTAGTTGCCGTTCGACAGGAACTGTGCGTGAGGGAACCGCGTGTGTGCCGAGCGGAAGCGGCGAACGGCCACCGCTGCCACAGGCGGCGCCACGTGCGTCTCTTCGACCGGCCGTGGTTGTGCGATAGGCGCCTGCCGTGGTACCCGCTCCTGGAGCAGGAGCTCGGTGGCCTGCACCCGCGGGTCGGCATGGAAGCGCTCCACCATCAGGTCGCCGAGCAGGGCATTCGACAGGGCCACGAGGGTCATGCCCTGGTGATGGGCCAGGAAGGCGCGTACGACGACTCCCCGAGAGCGGTCCGCCGGGTTCGCGGTACTCGCGGGCTCGTCGA
>JAFNAJ010000341.1 GCA_017860085.1 Acidobacteriota bacterium
CCGCACGCAGGCGAACGAGATGACACGCGTGAAGCCGTCGATGTTCAACGTCACCGTGCCGCTGCCTGGCGGCGATGAAGTGTTCATCATGAACACCTTCACCGACGCGCAGGCCATCGTCTCGCGCGACGTGGTCGACCTGCTCGATCGAATCGACCGCACAGCAGACGCGTCGAGCCCGGCGCTGGCACACCCCGAGCGCGAGGCCGTCGCGGCCCTTGCCGCCGAGGGCTTCGTGGTCGAGAGCCGCGCCGCCGAGCGCGCGCGCCTCGACGACTGGTTCCGTGCGTTCCAGGACGACTGCGGCGAGATGCGGGTCACCGTGCTCACGACCCTGCAGTGCAACTTCGCGTGCGACTACTGCATCCAGGGGGATCACGGCGACTACAACACGCGCGCGGGCAGGATGTCGCTCGAGACGGCGGCCCGTGTCGTGGAGTGGATGGCGGAGCGCCTCGATGCCCTCGAGCCGTCGCGCCTGGTGGTGACCTTCTTCGGGGGAGAACCGCTGCTGAATCTCCCAGTGCTCTACCACCTCGCCGAGCAGGCCTCGGACCTGGCGAAGGCTCGCGGCGTGGAGCTGCTGATCAATGTGATCACCAACGGCCTGCTGCTCACGCCCGAGGTTGTGGATCGGCTGACGCCGTTCGGTCTCAACGGCGTGAAGGTCACGCTCGACGGCGATCGCGGGACCCACAACCGGCTGCGCCCGCTACGGGGGGGTCAGGGCACCTTCGATCGCATCATCGACAACCTCCGCCAGGTTGCCGGCAAGTGCAGGATCGCGATCGGTGGCAATTTCGACGAGACGTCGGTCCAGAGCTACCCGGCGCTGCTCGAGTTCCTCAAGTCGCAGGCGTTTGCCCCTGCGATCTCCAAGGTCACGTTCAAGCCGGTGATCGGACGTAACGGAAACGGCCGGGGCCGGACGTCCAAGTCGTCGATTCCGCTGACCGCCGTCGACGACCATGGTCGCCCCCTGCAGGGCGCCTGCATGACATCGGTGGGGTCCGGCGGGTCGAGCCCTTGCGACACCTGCCACTTCGTCGACGAGCAGATGTCGCACCTGCGCGAGGAGACAAAGCGCGCGGGGTTCCCGACGCTCGACGGCGTGCACATGGGGCCTTGCGAGATCCACCGACGCGCATCCTTCACGGTTGGCCCTGACGGCGACCTCTACGCGTGCCCGGGTTTCGCCGGCGAGGCGCAGTGGTCCACGGGTCACATCGACGGGCGTGAGAGCCCGCAGGCGACGCGGGCGAACCAGGAGTTTGCCAACCTCGCTCCGTGGCGCCAGTGCGGCGACTGCGCGTTCATTCCCGTGTGCGGCGGCGGATGCACCGTCGCCTCGCACAACGAGCTCGGTGACATGCATGCGCCGACGTGTCACAAGAGCAGTTTCCAATCGGCGCTCGTGTCGCTCGCGCACGAACGCGCGGGTGTCCAGACCGGAGGCCTCCCATGAAAGTGGAAGTGGTGCAGAAGGCAAGGGGTCCGGTGCGTCCGCTCGGATGCCCCTGGCTGATCGACGTGCCGCCCGAGGGCGAGCAGTAGTCGGTCGCCCTTTCCTGCAACTCGGTTGGGCCGGGGGGCGCTGGCGAGGTGCCGGCGCCTCCCGGGCATGACCTGGTGTGGCTCCGCGCTTGGCGCCTCCACACCCCGCCAAGATCTTCCTGCGACGTCGCGAACCGGGTAGAGTAGGCCCCGGTGCGTCGCGCGCTCCCCGTCAGCTTCGCCTGCCTGTTGCTCGCGTGCAGCGCCGCGTGCCGCGGCGCTCGCGATGCCGAACCCTCGTCGGCAGCCGTCACGCTCCGTGTCGGTGTCGCCGATCCCCGGCGCGGCACCGCGCCGCAGGCGGGCGTCGCCCAACTCAGTCGCCTCCTCCGCTTTGCTCCGGTCGTCACCCTCGGCCGCGACGGACGCCCTCGCCCGGCCCTCGCCGAGCGCTGGGAAGCCGCCGACGACGCCCGGGCGTGGCGCTTCCACCTGCGGCCGGGGCTCACGTTCCACGACGGCAGCCCGCTGACATCGGCCGAGGTGCGCGCATCGTGGGCGCCAGCCACCGATCCGTCGCTGCCCGGCATGCCGCCCGGACTGCGTGACATCGCCGCGATCGAGACCAGCGGACCCGAACAGGTGGTCGTTCGGCTTCACCGGCCGTCCGCGCTGCTGCTCGAGTCCCTTGCCCTGCTGCCGATCACGACCGACGAGGCCCGCGTCGGGGCGGGTCCCTTCAAACCCGTCGCCGACACGCGCACCGTGGCCGACGAAGCCACCACGCTCGAAGCGTTTCCCGGCCACTATCACGGGCGCCCGCGGATCGACCGGCTCGAGATCCGGTCGTTTCCAGCGCCGCGCAGCGCATGGAGCGCGCTGATGCGGGGCGAAATCGACTTCCTGTACGAGGTTGCACCCGAGGCCGTGGAGTTCCTGCGCGCCAGTGCCGACGTGCAGGCGCTCTCCTTCCTTCGCCCCTACGTCTACGTGGTGGGTTTCAACATGGCGCACCCAGTGCTGAAGGACGTCTCGGTCCGGCGCGCACTGAACCAGGCGGTCGATCGCGCCTTCGTGATCGCGCGTGCGCTGGGCGGGCGTGGTGTCCCCGCCTACGATCACGTCTGGCCCGGGCACTGGACGTTCGACGCCGGACTCGGCGCAACGCCTTATGATCCCCGTGCCGCAGCCGCAGCCCTCGATCGGGCCGGGTGGACGGTGCGGCGCACGAGCGCGGGCGAGCGCTTCCCTCAGCGGTTCCGCCTGACGTGCCTGCTGCCAGCCAGCTATCCCCAGTTCGAGCGTGTCGGCCTGATCGTCCAGAAGCAGTTCGCCGACGTCGGTGTCGACCTGGCACTCGAGGTGGTGCCGCTCGCCGAACTGCAGCGCCGTCTCGCCGAGGGGCGGTACGACGCGTACCTTTTCGAGATGGCTGGTGGGCCGGGCCTGAGCTGGCCGTACCGCTTCTGGCACAGCCCGGAGACCGGCGAGGCCGCGTTCGTGAGGTCTGGGTACTCGGCTGCCAACGCACCACTGGATCGCGTGCGCAACGCGATGACCGACGACGAGCTGCGTGACGCGGTCAGGACTCTGCGCCGGGTGTTCGTCGAGGATCCTCCGGCACTCTTCCTCTGCTGGGGCGAGACGGCCCGCGCTGTCCGGCGCACGTTCCGCGTGCCAGCGGGCGATGAACGCGATGTCCTGAGCACGCTTCCTGAGTGGGAGCCGGTCGCGGGGGTTGGTCGTCGATGAGGGGCATCCGCCAGCGGCTCGCGATGCTCGTGGCCACGGCCGGCGTCCTTCCGCTTGTCATCTATGGCCTCGTCTCGGTGACGTCTCTGCGCGCCGGCACACGCCAGAGCGTCGTCGCGGGCAACCTGAGCCTCGCCGTGCGGGGCGCCGAGCAGGTCGAGCAATACGTCTCCTACAACGTGCGGATGCTGCGTGCTCTGGCCGCCGAGCTTGCCACGACGTTCGCCGACCGGTGGCAGCAGGAGCGCGCCTTGCGGAACTACGTGCTCGCCTTCCCCGAGTTCAGGGAGATCACGTTGTTCGACCAGGCCGGCCACGCGATCGTGTCCACACGGCTCGGCCCGCTCGACATGTCGCTCCCGCCGTTCGACACCGTCGACGCGGACGGGCTGGCCGTGTCGCCGGTCCAGATTGACGACGACCTGCTTCCCAAGGCGAGCGTAGCCATCCGTCTCGAGGATCCGACGGCAGAGGCCGCGTGGCTCGTGGGTGAGCTGCGCCTCGAGGAGCTCTGGCGCCTGGTCGATCGCCTGCGGGTCGGCGATCGCGGATTCGCCCTGCTCGCCGACCGGACAGGCCGCCTGATTGCGCACGGCGATCCCGACCAGAAGCCGCGCATCGCGCGCGGCGAAGACGTGCTGGGGCATCCGCTGGCCC
>JAFNAJ010000342.1 GCA_017860085.1 Acidobacteriota bacterium
CGCGCGGTCAACCCCGACTTGTGCCGCGGACAAATCGAAGGGGCCATTCACATGGGCCTCGGCTACGCGCTGACCGAGGAGCTCCCGTGCGAGGACGGCATGCCCGTGACGTTCTCTCTCAGGGAACTCGGGGTGCTGCGCGCCCGCGACATGCCTGCGGTCGAGGTGATCCTCGTCGAGGATCCGGAGCCCGAGGGGCCCTTCGGCGCCAAGGGCGTGGGCGAGATCGGGTTGGTTCCCACCGCGCCCGCCGTCGCGTCCGCCCTCGAGGCGTTCGACGGCGTGCGTCGCTACACCCTGCCGATGAAGGACTCACCGGCGGCCCGAGCGATGAGCGTGGGGCGCATCCGCCGTGCAGCGTCGCGGGGTTGACCGCCGTGGTTGGCTTCGTCAACGCACACACGCACCTCTACAGCGGGCTGGTGCCGCTCGGCATGCCGCCGCCCGCGCTGGCGCCCGCGTCGTTCATCGAGATCCTCGAGCGCGTGTGGTGGCGGCTCGACCGCGCGCTCGACCACGACACGCTGCGCGCCGCGGCTCGCCTGTACGTGGCTGAAGCCCTGCTGAACGGCACCTCGACGCTCGCCGACCACCACGAATCACCCCAGTGCATCGAGGGTTCGCTCGACGTAGTCGCCGACGCGTGTGCCGAACTGGGTGCGCGCGCGGTCGTGTGCTACGGTGCCACCGAGCGCAATGGCGGAGAACGTGAGGCTCGCCGCGGACTGGCCGAGTGCCGTCGCTTCATCCTCTCGAACCGTCGGCTGCTGGTGCGCGGCATGGTTGGACTGCACGCGTCCTTCACGGTGTCGGACGACACGATTCGCCAGGCAGGCGACCTGTGCCGCGATCTGGGCACGGCCCTGCACGTGCACGTGGCCGAGGACGTGGCGGATGTCGACGACGCGAGACGCCGCGGCTACCGTGGTCCCGTCGAACGGCTGCACGAGCTGGGCGCGCTCGTGCCAGGGTCGATCCTGGCCCACGGCGTGCACGCAGACCTGGAGGCCGTGCAGCTCGCGGCTGACGCGGGGTGCTGGTTCGTGCAGAACCCCCGCTCGAACGCGCACAACCGCGTCGGCTACCCAAAGCACCTCGCGGTGACCACGCACGTGGCGCTGGGCACCGATGGGTTTCCGGCGGACATGCTGGCCGAGCTCGACGGTCTTCGCGAGGAAGGCCGCAGGGCAGGCGAGGACGAGACGGCGCTCGAGGGTCGCCTCAGTGCGGGGCATCGGTTGGCTGAGGTGATCTTCGGGCCAGGTGCTTCAGACGCGGCCGCAGGATCGACGCGTCCGCCGTCCCTCGACGTGGGCGGGCGTCGGGTAGTGGCCCACGGACAACTGTTGACCGCAGATATCGCCACGATCCGCGAGGACGCTCGCGCGAACGCGGATCGCTTGTGGACGCGGATGCGCGAATTGTGAGGACGGCGTGCGACTCGGACTCGAAACCGCGATCGTCGACCAGGGCGTCTACGACAACACCGTGCAGCGCTTTCGCGAAGCGCAGCTGCGATTGCCGACCTTCGGCGAGTTGACCGAGCCCGAACGCATTCCACCGGACATTCAGGCCAGGCTCGTCGACGTGGATCCGGACGCGCCGCACCCGCTGAACCTCTTCCGAGTGCACTGGTACAACGACGCCACGAGGCGTGGCCGCGCCAGCGTTCCAGGGTATCTCGTGCTGCCCGAGGCGTTGACCGGCGTGCCCGCACCCGTCGTCGTGCTGCTCGGTCATCGGTTTCCGATGATTGCTGCGCACAAGGTGCTGGCCGCGTACGGATGTCTCGTGCCGCGAATCGTCTCGGGGCAGTTCGACCCGACGCGCCATCGGGCTGTTTGGCCATCGACCGGCAACTACTGCCGCGGAGGCGTGGCGATCTCGCGCCTCATGCGCTGTCACGGCGTGGCCGTGCTGCCGGAGGGCATGAGCGCCGAGCGGTTCGAGTGGCTGGAGCGGTGGGTGTCCGACCCGGCCGACATCATCAGGACGCCGGGGTCGGAGAGCAACGTCAAGGAAATCTACGACGCGTGCGCGGTGCTCGATCGAGACCCGTCGAACGTGATCTTCAACCAGTTCCGCGAGTTCGGAAACTACCTGGCCCATGCCGTGTGCACCGGGCGTGCCTTCGCGCACGTCACCGAGCACCTGCGGACGACCGCGCCGAGCCTGCGCCCACGCGCCTACGTGTCGGCGACCGGCTCGGCCGGCACGCTGGGCGCCGGCGACACGCTCAAGGATCGGTACGGTCTTCGGGTCGTGGCCGTCGAGGCGCTGGAGTGCCCGACCCTTCTCTACAACGGGTTTGGCGAGCACAACATCCAGGGCATCGGCGACAAGCACGTGCCTTTCATCCACAACGTGATGAACACCGACGCGGCGACCGCGGTGTCTGACCGCGCGACCGACAGCCTCGCGGTGCTCTTCAACACCGAGGCGGGCCGCGACTACCTGGTCGAGCGGCGCCACGTGCCACGCCCGTTGGTGGCCCAACTGCCGGCCCTCGGGCTCTCGAGCCTCTGCAACCTCGTGGCCGCCATCAAGACGGCCCGCTACTATCGTCTCGGTTCGGACGACCTCGTGTTGACGGTGGCGACCGACGGGGCCGAGCTGTACCGAACCGAGGAGCGAAAGGCGCTCGGCAAGCACTTCGGCGGGCGCTTCGACAGCCTCGATGCAGCCGAGGTGTTCGGCCGGTACATCCTCGGAGCGGCAACTGACCACTATCTCGAATTGCGCGTTCCGGACCGCGATCGGATCTTCAACCTGGGGTACTACACCTGGGTGGAGCAGCAGGGCGTGACCGTCGACGAGTTTGTTGCGAGACGCGACGCCAGCTTCTGGACCGACCTGCTCGCCATGGTGCCCGCGTGGGACCGGATGATCACGGACCTGAACGCGCGGACGGGCGTGGTGTGAGGCCGCCGGCCGCCTCCTCGCTCGGGTGCGCCGGGTGCGGCGCGCCGGCACCACCGCCGGAGATCGATTCCTTTGCCTTTCGCTGCGCCCAGGCCGCTCGCGGCGACAGGAGGTACCACATCATCGCCCGCACGCTCGACACGTCGCGTGTCGACTGGCCCAGCGACCGGGCGGTCAACCCGTTCGTCAGGTATCGGCGGTTGTTGCACTCGTGGCATGTGGCCCGCGCCCAGGGGCTGTCCGATGAATGGTTCGTCGGTCTGGTCGAGCACGTGTCGGCCCAGGTTGCGACCGTCGACGACCGTCGGTTCGCGGTCACGCCGTGTGCGTCGAGCGAGGCGCTCGCGACGGCGCTGGCGTGGGGCTCGGCCGGCCGGATCTGGGTGAAGGACGAGACGGGCCAGGTGTCGGGCTCGCACAAGGCACGGCACCTCATGGGCGTGATGCTCTACCTGCGCGTCGTTGAGCAACTCGGCCTGGCAAGTGCCCGGGCGCGGCTCGCCATCGCCAGTTGCGGCAACGCCGCGCTCGCAGCGGCCGTGGTCGCCCGCGCCGCAGATCGGCCGCTCGACGTGTTTGTGCCCCCCTGGGCGCACCCGGCGGTGACGGGGCGCTTGCGGACACTTGGCGCGGTGTTGCACGTCTGCGAGCGGCAGACTGGCCACAGCGGCGATCCGTGCTACCGGGCGTTTTCGGGTGCGGTCGACCAGGGGGCCGTGCCCTTCTGCGTGCAGGGACCCGCCAACGGCCTCACCATCGATGGCGGCGAGACGCTCGGCTTCGAGATCGCGGACGCGGTCCGAGACCACGGAGGTCTCGACGCGATCGTCGTCCAGGTCGGCGGGGGCGCCCTCGCCAGCGCGTGCAACCAGGCGATGGACGAGGCACACCGCCTCGGCGCCGTGATGCGGCGGCCGCGTCTCTACACGGTGCAGACGCGCGGAGGGTATCCCCTGAAACGGTGCTATGACC
>JAFNAJ010000343.1 GCA_017860085.1 Acidobacteriota bacterium
CGCACGAAATCGAACACGGCGCGCATGCGCGGGCTCCGGCCGACGACGACTTCATCGATGGTGAATGGGGCGACGGGCACCATGGGTCAGGGGCTGAGGGATGCGTCCTTCGTCAGTGTAGCAGAATGCCCGGGTAGTATACTATTCAGCCAGGAGCCCTCACATGGTGACGCGCGAACGCGTGCAGTCGGTCCTCGATCGCATCCGCCCCCTGATCCAGAGCGACGGCGGCGACATCGAGCTCGTGGACGTTGTCGACAACAAGGCCAAGGTCCGCCTGACGGGCAATTGCGTCGGCTGCCCCAGCGCCCAGATGACCCTCTACTTCGGCGTCGAGATGACGCTCAAGGACGAGATCCCCGAGCTCGAGGAACTCGTCGTCGTGTGATTCACCGGGGCCGGTCCCGCCCCACCTGTCATCTGATCGCCATGGCGGACGCGGCCGGCTGCAGGGCCGCCGTGCTCCCGCTCACGGTGCTCCCGGAAACGGTCATGGTGGCCGTGGACGCCCCGGTCGTGGTGCCCGCCGCCGGACCCGCCTCCTGCAGCGTCTCGAATTCGATGACGGCCTTCACGTACTCGAGCGCGGCCTGAAGCTCGTTGTTCCGGGCCTGCGCCAGGTCACGCTGCGCCTGGACGACGAGGAACGTCGTCGACATGCCGACCTCGAAGCGCTTCTGCTCCGCCTCGAGTCGCTGCTCCGCCAGCGCGCGCCCGGCCCGGCTGGTGTTGATGCGGCGCGCGTTCATGTCGACCTGCCACGCCGACTGGCGCAGCTGCCGCACTGCCTTCAGCTCCGAAGTCTGAAGGCGGGCCCTGGCCTGGGCTTCCTCGATCCGCGAGCGCGCGAGGCTCGCCTCGTCGGCGCTGCGCCCCAGCGGATAGGTGACGTTCACTCCCACGATCCAGGTGGGATAGGCCGACCGGAACACCTGGTCCATCACGTAACCGAACGACACCGGCTCGCTCCCCACGACGGTCCCGGGAAACCCGCCGGTCCGAATGAGACGCGTGCCGCCGAGGCCGGCGCTCTGGAAATTCACCTGGAACCGCACATCGGGCAGCGTCTGGTTCTTGTAGAAGCGCACGTTGGTCCGCACGTTCTCAAGCTCCGCCCGTGCGCGGACCAGGTCCAGGCGCTGCTTGAGCGCGCGGTCGATCACGGATTCGACGTCAGGCACCCCGCCGAGCAGCGTGGGCCGGTCCGTCGGGTCGATGGCCGTCGTCCAGAAGCCCTGGTTGTCCGGATCGAGCACGAGCATGCGCAGCCGGTCCTCGGCCTGCTTGAGCGTGACCTGCGCAATCGTGAGGTTCTCGTCGCGCTGCGCCTCCTCGGCCTGCGCGGTGACCAGGTCCAGGGGTGGCGCCTGACCGACGTCCACCCGGGCCTTGTTGATCCGCACCAGCTCACGGGCCAGCTCCAGTGAGCGCTGCTGCACCTCCACCAGCGCCCGCGCCGCCACGAGGTCCCAGTAGGCCTTCTTGACGTCCGAGAGCGTTCGAACCACGGTCTCCCTGAAACGCGTGTCGGAAATCTGGTGATTGCGTTTGCTGACGATGAGCTGCTGGCGGCCCGCGTCGATGGTGAGGTCTCTGAGGAGCGGCTGGGACACCGTGAACTGGATCCTCGAGGTGAGAATCGGATTGTAGTTCGAGAACTGGCTGGTCGACTTGCTGCGGGTCGTATCCCAGCCCGTGGCGTAGCTCGTCCCGAAGTGCGGCAGGCGTTGGCTCACGCTGATCGCCCCGGTGCCCGTCGTGCTCTGCACGCCCTGGTTGCCGACGAGGAAACTCGTCGGCGGCGCGAGGGCGCTGTTGCGCGTCAGGCTCGACGCAAGCGCGGGCAGGAAGACGGATTCGGCCTGGCCGACCCGCTCCATGGCGATCTGCGGATCGAGGCGGTCGACCTTGAGGTCCATGTTGTTCTCGAGGCCCAGGCGGACCGCGTCGTCGAGAGTCAGTCGCAACAGCGGCGCGTCGGAGGCGGCCGGCGCCGGAGGCCCGCCCTTCTGCGCCAGCGCCTGCCCGTAGGCGGGCGCGCCCAGCAGCAGCGCCAGCAGCAGGCCCGCCCCCGTCGCGCCCGCCGGCCTCACCCTTGCCGCCAGGCGGCCGGCGACGCGGACGGCCCACTCGTACACGCGGCCCCACACGCCCACCTTGGACGCGTCGTCGAACATCGAGTAGGCCACCGGCGTGACCACCAGCGTCAGAACGAGCACGAGCGTCTGACCGCCGATGATGACGAACCCGATGGCCCGGTTCGTGCCGGAGCCGACGCCGCTCGACAGCACCAGCGGCACCATGCCCGCGACGAACGACAACGTGGTCATCAGAATCGGCCTGAACCGGTCGCGGCTCGCCTGGACGACCGCCTCGTGCGTGCTCATCCCGTGCTCGCGGAGCTGGTTGGCCCGGTCAATCTGCAGAATCGAGTTCTTCTTGACCACGCCGAAGAGCACGAGCAGACCGAGACCCGACATGACGTTGAGAGACTGGCCGGCGACGATGATCGACACGAGCGCGAAGGGCAGCGTCAGCGGGAGCGAGAGCAGGATGGTAATCGGGTGGAGCCACGACTCGAACTGCGCCGCGAGAATCATGTACATGAACACGAGCGAGAGGCCGAAGGCCAGCAGGAAAGCCTGCCCCGTCCTGCGCAGCTCGCGGGAACGGCCCGCGAACCGCGTGAAGTACTCCGGCCCGAGGTTCAGCCGCGACGCGGACGCCTGCATCGCGTCCATGACGTTCGTCTGGCCGACGCCGGGCAGCAGGCTCGCGTACACGGTGACCTGCCTGGCGCGGTTCAGGCGCTGGATCTCGGCCGGGGCCGAGCCCGGCTCGAACGAGGCGATGTTGTCGAGGGCGACGCTGCCCAGGCGCGACGACGCCACGGTGAGGCCGCCGACGTCCGCGACCGTCCGGCGGTAGTCCGGCATCGCGCGCACGTGCACCTCGTACTGTTCGTCTCCCTCGTTGTAGGTCGTGACCTGGTCCCCGCCGACGAGCAGCCGCATCGCCTCCGCCGCATCGCCGATCTGCACCCCGAGGTCGGCCGCCTTCGCGCGGTCGAGGGTGACCTCGAGTTCCGGCTTCCCGGGGTTCAGCGAGATGTCCACGTCGACGGCGCCCGGCACGTCGCGCGTCTCCGCGGCGACGTTCTGCGCGTACTCCTGCAGCTTCGCGATGTCCGGCCCGTTCAGCACGAACTGGATTTCGGCGCTCTGCTGGCCGCCGCCGGCCATCATCCCGAGCGGACGCACCGCGGCCCGCAGCCCCGACGACGCGTACTGGGCCTTGAGCTCCTTCCGGACGGCATCGGCCACCGCGAAGACGTCCCGGTCGCGCTCGCCAAGCGGCAGCAGCCGCACGTAGATCGTGGCCACATTCGCGGTGCGCGCCGAGTCGTCGGCCACGGTCACCATCGTGAACGCCACCTCGGGGTAGGACGCGCGCAGGCGAGTCGCGACGCGGTTCGCGATGAGCTCGGTCGACTGGAGGCTGGTGCCCTCCGGCGCGCGCAGCCCGATCTCGAACTCCGACTGGTCGTCGAGGGGCATGAAGTTCTTGTTCACGATCATGAAGAGCGGCACGCTCGACAGGAAGACGAGGAGCGCGGTCAGGGCCACGGCCTTCCGATGCGACAGCGCCCACTCGAGCGTCCTGGTGTAGCCGCGGTCCAGCGGCCCGAACCAGCCACTCTCGCGGGAGGTGTGCGCCGGGTGCGCCGCGTCGCCTTCTTCGCGGCGCACCTTCAGCCAGCGGGCGCCGAGCATGGGCGTCAGGGTGAAGCTGACCAGGAGCGACACCATCACGGCGAAGGCCATCGTGAGGCCGAAGCTCTTCATGAAGCGCCCGACAATCCCGCTCATGAAGCCGATCGGCAGGAA
>JAFNAJ010000344.1 GCA_017860085.1 Acidobacteriota bacterium
TGGTACAACAGCCGGCGCGTCGGCAGCGTCTCGAACCCTCGCTCCACCGCCCGCATGCCCGCCGCTCGCGCGTCGGCGAACCGGCCCAGCCCTCTGTACGCATAGGCGAGATTGGAGTGGGGAAACGGGTGATCGGGGTTGCGGCGACGTGCTTCTTCCGCCTTCTCGGCCGCCCGTTCGAACTGGCCCACGCGGTTGTAGAGCAGCGCCAGGCTGTTCGACGGGCTGTAGTCGCGCGGGAACGTCTGCTCCCACATGAGGAGCGACGCGATGGCCTTGTCGAACTCACCCGTGACCCGGTCGTAGTACTGGAACTCGATGGACAGACGCTCGCGCTCGCTCACGTGCTGGCGCTCGGTGAAGGCCCGCTGCCCGAATTCGGCGGCTTTGTCCGATTCGCCCAGGTTGCCGTACACCGTCGACAGCGCAAAGTAGGCCGACGCGAAGTGAGGATCGAGCTCGATCGCGCGCTGGAAAAAGGGCAGCGCCTCGAGCTCGTTGCCCTGGCGCCGGCGCGCCACGCCCAGCGTGTAGGCCTTGATGGCGTCAAGTGACGGCGTCGTGGCCTGCTCCATCGGGACGGTGAACGAGCGCACGCTGCTCAGCGACTCGCCGAGACGCGCGCGAAGCGCCGATGCGGCTTCCTTCAAGGCCTCCAGCACGGCCTCACGGCTCTCGGCCGTGGCCTGCTCGCGCGCGGCGACCTCGCCCGACTCGCAGGCCGACACCGTGAGCATCAGGGAGTACTGCGTTCCCAGACGGGCAATGGCACCCTCAATCAGGGCCGTGTTGCCCTGCCGCTGGCAGGCATCGCGCGCCACCTCGTGCGTGAGAGGTTCGTTGGGCTGGCGGCCCATCAGCCGCAACGTGGCGTTGACGCGTTCGTCGGCCACGATATCGAGGAAGGGCGATTGGCCGAGCTGCCACGCGAGGGCCTGGCGCAGCGTCCCGTCGAACACCGGCTCGCCCGTGTCGTTTTGCACCTCGCCCAGCAGCACCGAGTCTCGGCTCGTCAGCACCGGCTCGGGCCGATCCGTCAGCCACACGGCGGCCGCGATCACGGCCGACCCGATGGCGACCAACGCCGCCGCGACGATCTCCGGACGCCACCGCCGCGCGGCATGGAACGCACCCGCCCCCTCGCGTGGCCGCGCGGCCTCTTTGCGCAGCGCTTCTCGTGCCTGCCGAAGGTCGTCCAGCATGAGCCCAGCGTTCTGGTACCGCTGCTCGCGGTCCTTCTCGAGCGCGCGGTCGACGACGCGCACCAGGACGGCCGGAACCTCGGGCCGCCGTTCCCCGACCGGAATGGGCGACCGGTTCAGGATGGCATCGAACACGGCCGCCGCTGACCCCCCGGGGAATGCCCGCTCGCCGGTCAGCATCTCGTAGAGCACGGCACCCAGCGAGAACAGATCCGACCTGGCATCGACGTCGCGCCCGTGCGCCTGCTCGGGCGACATGTAGGCCACCGTGCCCAGCGGAGACCCAGGATGCGTCAGCAGCACCGGGTTGACGCCATCGGTGGCCGTGCTGTCCTCGGGGTTGCGCCCGCGCAGCGGCGACCGCTCCGGCTCGGGCGACATCATCTTGGCCAGCCCGAAGTCCATGACCTTCGCTGAACCCCTGGCGGTCACGAAGATGTTGGCGGGTTTGATGTCGCGGTGCACCACGCCTCGAGCGTGGGCGGCCTGAAGGGCGTCGCAGACCTCGGTGGCGAGTTCGATCGCCTGTCCGACGGGCAGCGGCCCGTTGCCAATCAACTGCCGGAGGGTTGCCCCCTCCAGGCACTCCATCACGATGAACTGCCGGCCCTCGTGCTCGCCGATGTCATGGATCGTGCAGATGTTGGGGTGGTTCAACGCCGAGGCCAACCTGGCCTCGCGCCTGAACCGTTCGATGACAGCCTCGTCGTCTTGGAGCCGGGGCGGGAGGACCTTCAGGGCCACTTCGCGGCCGAGTCGCGTGTCCTCGGCGCGGTAAACCTCGCCCATCGAGCCGGCACCGAGCTCCTCGATGACCCGATAGTGAGAAACAGTGGGGCCGATCATCGTACCTAAGGCGCGCGTTGAGGGCCGCAAGCGCCCTCGCGGGCCCCTCTCTCACCTCCGCAGCGCTGTGTGGCGCCGGTGCCTGCTCCCGGCCGCTCGAGTGTACCCCCACCGGACGGATCAGGGCGCACCGAGGTTCCGTCGGATCACCACCGGACGCTAGCGACTCGCAGCACTTGCGGCAGTGGCCGGTCGCGCTGGCGTCGACCCGGTGTCGTTCCAGTGCAACACGGCATTGAACAACATGCCGAACTCACCGTGATTCTGCCAACGGTAGCACGGGTTGCCCGCAAACAGCACGACCCGTCCGCCGCCGACCGGGACGTCGACGATCGCGGGGCGCCCGCTGATCTCATCGGCACCACGCATCAGTCCGCTCTTCACCGATGCGGCACCGCCGGGATACCGCATCAATACCTGGTCGTCGCGATCGCTGGCGGGCACGGTCAGCAGGGGACCGTTGGCGTACCGCACAGGGACCGTGCGGTCCGGATATCCGTAGAAGATCGGGTGCAGCGGCTTGAGAATCTCCGCCTCCACGACCGGCCCGGGCGCGTAGAACTGTGCGGTGGGGCGCTGCGCGTTGACGGAACGGCTGAGCCCGAACTCCGGCGGCATGTAGCTCGAGTTGGCCAGCGTGATGAGGACACCGCCGTCTTCGACAAACCGCTTGAGCTCCAGCACCCCCTCGAGGCCCATTCCCCCCGTGATGTCGTCCGACTCGCCGTACATACCCAGCGAGGGGAACTGCGGGTCGCTCCTGTAGGCGATGGGCTTGCCCTTCGGGTCGAGGTCGTAGACCAGGCTCTTGGCGCCGCCGCGGCCCTGGTTCGGCACGACGATCACGTCGAAGGCCGAGCGGAGGTTTCCCTGTCGGACGCGTTCTTTGTAGATGAGGTCGAACGGCACCTCGAACGTGTCGAGGGCATGACGGACCCACCCAACCTCCTGGGTGCTGCCCCACGTGCTGTACACGGCCAGGCGGGGGAGGTCGATCTCATGGGTCGGGACATCGGGCATCGTGCGGACGCCCGTGGCGTCGAGCCCGAGCGTCTCGACATGGCGGCGCACGTCCTCGACCACCGATCGCCCGTCCTGCTGCGTCTCGATCACGAAGCTGCCTGCGGGGCGCTCGACCCCCCCAACGGTCCACGGACGGTCGAGGGCGACGACCCTCAGCCCCTTCAGCCGGTACCGCAACGTCGTCATCGCGTTGGCGCCATGGTGCGGCACGACCAACGCGGCGGCATTCCGCTCACCGGCCATCGTTCCCGCGGCGCGGGCGGTCGCGACGGGCTCGACGGCGACGTCGAGAACGGCTGGATCCGCGATCGCCTGGATGTCGGTGTGCGTCATCAGGCCGAGCGTCCAGGCCGTGTCGTCGTAGGTGCGGAGGCTCGGGTCCGGAAACATCTGCTTCTCGAGCAGGATCTTCGCCAGGCGTCCGTACGGCTGATCGGCCTTGACGAGGTACGTGCCGGCGGGCCAGGCGCCATCCTTCAGCCTGACCACGGCCCTGGTGCGCCCCACTTCGATCCCCTGTTGCCGCAGGAGGTTGACGACCAGCGCCACGCGCGTGCGATCGGGCTGCTCGGCGGGGATGACGAACGCGTGTGGCGCCTCCTTGCGGCCGGCGTCGACCGAGTTCCGGCTCTTCAGGTAGAAGTTCTCGAGCACGACACCGGGGAACGCCGACGCCAGCTGCAGGGCCGTCAGCACGGCGGTTTGCATGTAGTTGGTGTTGTTGCGCATCGACCACACCACCTCCGCGTACGGCGGGCTTGGCCGGTACCACTCACGCGTGGCTTGGCTGGGCGCCCCGGGGAA
This sequence comes from Acidobacteriota bacterium, assembly GCA_017860085.1. GTDB lineage: Bacteria > Acidobacteriota > Vicinamibacteria > Vicinamibacterales > JAFNAJ01 > JAFNAJ01. Next base: position 3,876 of record JAFNAJ010000344.1, read on the forward strand.
GTC
>JAFNAJ010000023.1 GCA_017860085.1 Acidobacteriota bacterium
CGGATAGCCAGTCCGAGACGGCACCATCCGACCCCCTTGCCGAGGCCATCCGGGACGAGGGCGCGAGTGTGCGTTCCGGCCAGGCGAACGTCTCTGCCGGAGCGACGGGGACCGGCGACCCATCGGCGCCCGCGGGTTCCTCCACTGCCGGCCCCTCCATCACGTGGGGGCCGCTCCTGTCGCAGTCCCTCGGACTGCTCGTCTTCCAGCACTGGTTCAGGGCCACGTTCGAGGACGGGACCTGGGCAGCGACGGTCGAAGGACCGTTCTGGGACGACTACGTCAAGTCGGTCAAGGGATTGTGCTGCTGGAACGATGGCGACAAAGGCACGACCAACTGGCTGTTCCACCCCATGCTCGGGTCGGGCGCTGCGTTCCTCTTTGCCAACAACCACCGCGACTCGCAGCTGACGCCACCCGGCAACAACCGGGCCTACTGGGGCGTGAAGGGCAAGCAGATGGCCTTCTCCTTCGTCTACAGCACCTATTTCGAGCTGGGCCCGGTGCTCTCGGAGGCTGCCATCGGCAATGTCGGCATCGACTACAGCGAGCAGACCTGGCAGGACATCCTCGTCACCCCGACGCTCGGGACGGCGTTCTCGATCGGCGAAGACCTCCTGCGCGTCTACGTGATCGACAAGGTCGACCGCAAGAACCACTTCTGGGGCGCCACCCTCGCCATCTTCCTCAACCCCACCCGCTCGTTCATCAACCTGTTTGCGTTGAAGAAGCCGTGGGCCGATCCCGAGTGGCTGGCCATCAGGCGCGAAGCCCACGCGAAAGGCCAGTGACGGCAAAGGATAGGCGGCAGCCTGAGGCCAGATCTAGAATGACAGGGCCATGGCTTCCCTCCGACCGTTCCGTGCCCTGAGACCCGCCCCGGATGCCGCCGCGGCCATCGCTGCGGTCCCCTACGACGTGGTGAATCGAGACGAGGCGGCAGCGCTGGCGGCCGGTAACCCGCTGAGCTTCCTCCACGTCTCGCGTGCCGAGATCGATCTGCCGCCCGACACCGACCCGTACGGCGATGCTGTCTACCGGAAGGCTGCCGCGACGTTTGAGGCGTTGAAGGCGCACATGGTCCAGGACGAGCAGCCGGGGATGTATTTCTACCGGCTGCGGATGGGCGGCCACGAGCAGACAGGCCTGGCGGCCTGCTACTCGATTGACGAGTACGGGCGCGACATCGTGAAGAAGCACGAGAAGACCCGTCGCGACAAGGAAGACGATCGGACCCGTCACATCATTGAATTACGCGCCCAGACCGGGCCTGTCTTCCTGACGTATCGCCACACCGCCGCCATCGACGCCCTTGCCGCGCGGGTCTGCGGGGGCCCGCCACTCTACCGGGTCACGGCGCCCGACGGGATCGTGCACACGGTCTGGCGGGCCGACCCGAAGGCCTCGGCCGAACTGGCGACGGCGTTCGGCACGCTCGACGCGCTGTACATCGCCGACGGCCACCACCGTGCCGCCAGCGGCGCGAGGGCTCATGCCCATTTCGGCGGGGGCTCAGACCAGGAGCACGCCTGGTGCCTGGGCGTCGCGTTTCCGGACAACCAGACCCAGATCCTGCCGTATCACCGGGTGGTCAAGGATCTCGGCGGCCGGACGCCCCCCCTGTTTCTCGACGAGGTCGCCACGCGCGTCGCGGTCGGGCCGGGCGAGCCCTCGGCGAGGCACAAGGGCGAGTGCCAGATGTACCTGAATGGGCGATGGTATGCGCTGGCGCTCCAGCTGGCGGGTTCGGCGGCCAGTGCCGACCCGATCAAGTCGCTCGACGCGTCGCTGCTCCAGGATCTGCTGCTCGACCCCGTGCTCGGCATCAAGGACCTCCGCACCGACAGGCGCATCGATTTCGTCGGCGGCATCCGGGGCACGGCCGAGCTCGAGCGGCTGGTGGACAGCGGGGCCGCCGCGGTTGCATTCTCGATGTACCCCGTGACGGTGGCCGAGCTGATGGCCATCGCCGATGCGGGCGCGATCATGCCCCCCAAGTCCACGTGGTTCGAGCCGAAGCTGCGTGACGGCCTGCTGATCCACTTGATATGAACGCCGAGCGCCTGACCTCGACCAGAGTCGTTCATCCTTCGTCGTCCCCCGGGAGCCCTGCCCATGAAAGTCCTCATCGCAGACAAGTTCGAACAGAGCGGCATCGACGGCCTGAAGGCCGTCGGGTGCGACATCGTCTACAACCCCGATCTCAAGGATGACACGCTCGTCGACGCCATTCGCGAGTCGCAGGCCGACGTGCTGGTGGTGCGGTCCACCAAGGTGAAGAAGCCGATGCTCGAAGCTGGCATGCTCGGGCTCGTCGTTCGCGCCGGCGCCGGCTACGACAACATTGACGTGGGAACCGCGAGCGAGCGCGGCATCTACGTGGCCAACTGTCCGGGGAAGAACTCGGTCGCCGTGGCCGAGCTCGCGTTCGGGATGATCCTCGCCCTCGATCGCCGCATTCCCGACAACGTGGCCGACCTCCGGGCCGGCATCTGGAACAAGAAGGAGTACTCCAAATCGCGGGGCATCCACGGGCGCACGCTCGGGCTGCTCGGGTTTGGCAACATCGGCCAGGAGATGGCCAAGCGCGCCCAGGCCTTCGGGCTGAACATCGCCGTGTGGAGCGAGATCGGGGTCGAGGTCGATCGCGCCGGCCTGCCGGTCGACCTGCCGCTCCTCGTCCGCCTGCGGCCCTCGTCTGGCTACCCGGTCGAGCCCCGGGTGCGCGTCTGCGCGACGCCGGAAGAGGTGGCCGAGATCGCCGACATCGTCAGCGTGCACCTTGCCCTCAACGATCGGACGCGTGGGCTGATCGGCAAGAACGTCTTTGATCGGATGAAGCCCGGGTCGTTCTTCATCAACACCGCCCGCGGCGAGGTCGTCGACTACGCGGCGCTCGAGGCCGCGGTGAAGGAGAAGAGCCTGCGCGTGGCGCTCGACGTGTACGCGAAGGAGCCATCCACGGGCACCGGCGAGTTTGCCGATCCGCTGATCCATCTGCCCAACGTCTACGGCACGCACCACATCGGGGCCTCGACCGACCAGGCGCAGGAGGCCATCGCGGCCGAGACCGTGCGAGTCGTGAAGACCTATGTGGAGACCGGCCGCGTCCTCAACGTGGTGAACCTCTCGCGGCAGACGGCGGCCACCCACGTCCTCGTCGTCCGCCACAGGGACGAGCCGGGCGTGCTCGCCACCGTGTTCGACGCCCTGCGGGCCGAGAAGGTGAACGCCGAGGAGACCGAGAACATCGTGTTCACCGGCGCCAAGGCCTGTGTGGCCCGCATCAACCTCGACGCCGAGCCTTCCAAGACGTTGCTCGAGAAGATGTGCAACGACAATCCGGCGATTCTCGACGTGCAACTCGTGCCGCTTGGCGCGCCGGCCGCTTCGTATCACCTGGCCCGTACGCTCATGGCGTAGGGAGGATTCATCATGGCGACCACCACCGTCCACCGGATCTTCAACTTCGCGGCCGGACCGGCCGTCATGCCCTTGTCGGTGCTCGAGGAAGCGCAGCGCGACCTGCTCGCGCTACCCGGCGTCGGCATGTCGGTGCTGGAGATCAGCCACCGGTCGAAGACGTTCGAGGCCATCATCCAGCAGGCCGAGGCAGACGTGCGCGAACTGGCGGGCATCCCACCCGACTACCACGTGCTCTTCCTCCAGGGCGGCGCCAGCCTGCAGTTCTCCATGGTGCCGATGAACCTGCTGCCGGCCGGCGCGACCGCGGACTACGTCGTCACCGGCGCGTGGGGGCAGAAGGCCGTCAAGGAGGCGAAGAAGGTCGGCACGGTGAATGTCGCGGCCACGACCGAGGCCGACAACTTCACCCGCCTTCCAGCCGCCGGCGAGGTGAAGTTGACGGCCGGCGCCGCCTACGTGCACTACACGTCCAACGAGACCATTCACGGGGTGGAGTGGAAGACCGATGCCGTGTTCGGCGACGCGCCGGTGGTGTGCGATACATCGTCGAACATGTTCAGCAAACCCCTCGACATCTCGAAGTACGCCCTCATTTATGCAGGCGCCCAGAAGAACCTTGGGCCCTCCGGCGTGACGCTGGTGATCGTGCGCGACGACCTGCTGGCCCGGTCGCCGCAGACGCTCGCCACGATGCTGAACTACAACACGCACACGAAGGAGAAGTCGCTCTACAACACGCCGCCGACGTTTGGCGTCTACCTCGTCGGGCTCGTGATGAAGTGGATCAAGGGGCTCGGCGGCTTGTCGGCGATCGGAGCGATAAACGGACGCAAGGCAGCAAAGCTCTATGCCGAGATCGACCGGACCGGGTTCTACCGAGGGCATGCGGCCAAGGAGTGCCGGTCGAACATGAACGTCACCTTCCGGCTGCCCAGCGAGGAGCTCGAGGCCGAGTTCGTGAAGCAGGCGAAGGCCGCCGGGCTCGACGGCCTCAAGGGGCACCGCTCGGTCGGTGGCTTGCGGGCGTCGATCTACAACGCGTTTCCGGAAGAAGGGGTCGACGCGCTCGTCGCGCTGATGCGCGAGTTCGAGCGGACCAAGGGATAGGAGCGCTAGACCGGCGGTCGCCCCCGCCGCCGCCTTCGTCGCCGCCCTTCCGGGCGCGGCGCCGCCACTTCACCACCTGGGTGATGAGGCGGGTGTGCGAACTCCTGCTCCAGTTCGCGCCAGCGCGCGACAACGTCCGGGGTGTGCCCGTGGATGTCGAGCCACGTCAGGGCTGCCGGGAATGCTGGGCGATGACGCACCCCGCGCAGCACTCGCGGCGGGGCATCCACGTCGAGCAGGCGACGCTGGAGCCCGAGGATCTGCAGCAATCCCTCCACGTCGCGACGAGCGAGCGGCAGCGCGCCGAGGGTCGGCACGGCATGGCGGTAGCCGGCGTCCTCCACAGCATCGCGGCGGGTCTGTCGTCGCCGCAGCAGCCCGAGTGGCACGATCAGCGACCCCAGAAGCACCGCGTTCGTCAACGTCTCGGGCGCCGAGACGTGTCGCGCACGGTACGCGTCGAGCCGGTCCAGCGATTCCTCCAGCGCGTCCGGCAAGGGCGACCCGATCTCGGGGCTGATGTGGGCGAGGAGGCCCGATTCGGCCAGCCCGTGAAACGCGCGGCGCGCGACCCCAGACCTGAGGATCTTGAAGAACTCCTCGAGCAGGCGCGGCGGGGCGCTGTGTCCGATCAGGGCCCCCTGCCGCGAGATGGCCGCGGCCACATCGGGGTCGACCTCGAACTCGAGGCGCGCGGCAAGCACGAGCGCCCGCAGCATCCGCACGGGGTCCTCTTGAAAACGCACGTCGGGATCGCCGATCGAGCGAATCACGCGGGCCCGCAGATCCTCGAGCCCGCCCACGTAGTCGATGACCGAGAACGTCCCGATATCGTAGAAGAGCGCGTTGACGGTGAAATCACGACGGAACGCGTCCTCTTCCGGAGTGCCGAACGTGTTGTCCCGGTGGACGATCGGGGCCGACGGCGCGCGTGGCCCCTCGTGGGGCAGCGGGGGCTCCTCTTCGGTGCCGGCCGGTACCTGGCGCCGAAACGTGGCAACCTCAATGACCTTGGGGCCGAACTTCACGTGGGCCAGGCGGAACCGGCGGCCGATGATCCAGCAGTTGCGGAAGAGCTTCTTGATCTGGCCCGGGTGCGCAGACGTCCCGATGTCGAAGTCCTTCGGCTGCCGACCGAGCAGGAGGTCGCGGACGCTGCCGCCGACGAGGTAGGCCGTGAAATGATGATGGTGCAGGCGATAGAGCACCTTGAGCGCGTCGGGATCGATGTCGCGACGAGAAATCGGGTGCTCGGCCCGCGGGACGATGACGGGCTCGCCCATGGGCGCTGGATTATAGCAGGGCATGGGATGGGGGCGACGAAGTGACTGTTTTCAAAAGACTTATTGCTGGCCTCTCGCTCGCGGGCATGCTGTGGCCCGGCCTCGTCCTCGCGGCGCAGCCCGCGCCGCTCACCGATGCCCGCCGGCTGTACAACGAAGGACGGTACGCCGAGGCGATCGATCTGGCGGAATCGGCACAGGCAGTCGCCGCCAACGCGGAGGTCGCGCGCCTCATCGCGGCCCGTGCCCGCCTGGAGCGATTCAGGCACGCGTCTGCGGCCGAGGATCTCGACGTGGCCCGATCGGCGCTGCTGGCGATCGATGCGACGCGCCTCTCGGCACGCGATCGCGCGGAGATGCTGGTCGGGTTCGGCGAGGCGCTGTTTCTCGAGGGCACGTTCGGCGCGGCGGCGGAGATGTTCGCTCTCGGCCTCGACCGCGCCGACGACCTCGGGCCCGGCACCTACGACGTGCTGCTCGACTGGTGGGCGAGCGCGATGGACCGTGCGGCGCAGGCGACCCCGCCCGAGGCGCGCGCGGCAGCCTACCAACGGCTCGAGGACACCATGCGCCTCGCCGCCGAGCGCGACCCGGCCTCCTCGATTGCTGCCTACTGGGTGGCAGCCGCGGCGCGTGCGCGCGGCGACGCCGGGCGGGCGTGGGCGGCGGCGCTCGCGGCCTGGATCAGGGCCCCGCTGACCCGTGAGGGTGGGGCGTCGCTGAGGCTGGACCTCGATCGCCTTGTCACCGAGGCGATCGTGCCAGAGCGGGCGCGCAAGGAGGCGTCACCGTCCGAGATCGATCGCGCGTCGGCGGAGCTGCTGGCCGAGTGGGAGCGTTTCAAGACGCGCTGGAGCGCGGCTCGCTGAGCCGGACGCTCAGGTCTTGGCCGCTTTCCAGTTCTCGCCAATCCCGACGTCCACCACGAGCGGCACCGAGAGCGCTGCCGCTCCCTCCATGCGCTCGCGGACGAGCGCCGCCACCGCGTCGGCTTCGTCTCGTGGCACCTCGAACAGGAGTTCGTCGTGGACCGTGAGGATCATGCGCGCCGGGGAGACCTGCCGTGACGCGGGGTGCGCATCGAGCGCGGCATGCACGTCGATCATCGCGCGCTTGAGAATGTCGGCAGCCGTCCCCTGGATGGGCATGTTCACCGTGACGCGCTCGGCGGCCGCACGGATCTGGCCGTTCTTGCTGGTGAGCTCGGGCACGAGCCGGCGCCGTCCGAACAGGGTGCGCACCTCGCCCGTCGCGCGCGCGCGGTCGAGCGTCTCGTCGATGAACCGGCGCACCGCTGGAAAGCCCGCGAAGTACGCGTCGATGAAGGCCTGCGCCGCCTGCTGCGATACGCCGATGTCACGCGCGAGCGTGAACGCGGTCTTCCCGTACAGCAACGCGTAGTTGATGATCTTGGCGCGCCGGCGGAGTTCGTAGCGGTCGAGCCCGCTGTCCGGGCCGAACACGGCGAGCGCGGTGCGGTCGTGGATGTCCTCGCCACGACGGAACGCGTCGGCAAGCGCCTGGTCTCCCGACAGGTGGGCGAGGACACGCAGCTCGATCTGCGAGTAGTCGGCCGAGATCAACACCGAGCCGCGGTCGGCGACGAAGGCGCGTCGGATCTCCCGGCCGATCTCGGTGCGGATCGGGATGTTCTGGAGATTGGGATCGCTGCTGCTGAGACGGCCGGTCGCCGCCACGGCCTGGTTGAACGTCGTGTGCACGCGGCCCGTTGCCGCATCGACGAGCTGGGGCAGGGCGTCGATGTACGTGCCTTTCAGCTTCGCCAGGGCACGCCACTCGAGGATCTCGCGCGGCAGATCGTGCACGAGCGCCAGCTCCTCGAGCACGTCCACCGCCGTGGATGCCGCCCGTGTCTTGCCCGTCTTCCGCGTGACCGGCAGCTGCAGCTTGTCGAAGAGGATGTCTGACAGCTGCTTGGGCGAATTGATGTTGAACTCCTGCCCGGCCAGCGCGTGAATGCGGCGGCTGCGCGATTCGAGGTCGGCATCGATGGTTGACGAGAGCGAACCCAGCACCTCTCGGTCGAGCCGCACGCCCGCGCGCTCAATTGCCACGAGCACGGGGATGAGCGGCAGTTCGAGTGTTCGGTACACCTCCGCCAGCGACGCCTCGTCGAGCGCGGCCCGCAGGCGCGGCGCGAGCTGCCAGGCGAGGTCCGCGCGCTCGCCCGCATAGTCGCGCAGCCGGTCGGGAGCGACGTCGGCCAGCGGCGTCGCCTTGGCGCCCTTGCCCCGGAGCTGCTCCTCGGTCATCGCCTTGTAGCCGGCCTGCTCGATCGCCAGGACTTCGATCTCGTGCGCCGCACGCGTCGCGTCGAGCACGTAGCTCTCGAGCATCACGTCGTCGGCAAGGCCGTCGAGCCGGAGGCCGTGACGATCGAGGACGAGGCTCGCCGACTTGAGGTCGAAGCCCGACTTCGCCACGCGGGGATTGGCCAGCACAGGGCCCAGCACGGCTCGGACGGCAGGCAGTGGCAAGCCATGCGGCCCGCCGTGCCCACCATCCTTGGCCTCATCGTCAAACAGGTTGCGCGCGGTCGCTGGCGGCGCAGGATCGTCGACGGCCGAGACATCAATCGGAACATAGCGGGCGCGCCGCGGCCCGGTCGAGCACGAGAGGCCCATCAGCCGCGCGCGCATGGGCGAGGGATCGTCGCCAACCACGAACAGCGCACACGCTCCCGCCCGCTCGAGCTCGAGGCTCAGGGACTCGAGCGCCTCGAGCGTGGTCACGACCTGGTAGTCCTTGGCGACCGTCTCGGCGGTGGGTGCAAACTCGGCCGTGAGCGACCGGAAGCCCAGTCTCGAGAACAGCTGAAAACAGCGATCCCGCTGCGCGCCACGGTAGGTGAAGCGGTCGGTCTCGAAGGCAACGGGCACATCGGCGTGGATGCGCACGAGCTCGCGGCTCTGCCTGGCGGCATCGGCATGGGCAACAAGCGCGTCCCGGTATTTCCTCTGCGGCAGGGTCGGCGCTGCGGCCAGCAGCGTGTCGAGATCGCCGTGCGAGGCGATGAGCTCCCGTGCGCCTTTTTCCCCGATGCCCGGCACGCCCTTCACGTTGTCGATCGCATCGCCCATCAGCGCCAGGACGTCGACGACACGATCGGGCGCCACGCCGAACTTCGTCCGCACGCCCTCGACGTCGTACCAGGTGCCCTCGTCGCGCGGATTGAAGACGGTGATCCGATCGTCCACGAGTTGGAAGAAGTCCTTGTCGCCGGTGACGATGACCACGTCGTGCCCGGCGGCGGCCGCCCGGCGCGCCAGCGTGCCGATGACGTCGTCGGCCTCGAAGCCCTCTTCCAGCAGGACGGGGACCCCGAGCGCATCACAGGCCTCGTGCACGAGGGGGACCTGTTCGACCAGGTCGCCGGGCATCGGCGGCCGGTTGGCCTTGTAGTCGGCGGCAATGGCGTCACGAAACGTCGGTCCCGGCGGATCGAAGGCCGCAGCAACCAACGCGGGCTGGTGGTCGGCCAGCAGCTTCCGCAGCATGGTGACGAAGCCGTAGACGGCGTTGGTCGAGCGCCCGTCGGGCCCGGTGAGACTGCGGATCGCGTGGTAGGCGCGGTAGAGCTGAGACGACCCGTCGATGAGGAACAATCGGCCCTTGGTCGGCATCGTGGAGCGCGCGAGGCGGGCGAGGCGCGCAGTATATCATTGGGGTCGATGCAGCGACGGTGGATCCTCGCGCTGTTGCTCGTCGCGGCCTGCGGCGCGGCGTGCGCGGGCCGCGGGCTGGGGCGGCAGTACGAGTACGAAGAAGAGGTGTACCTCGATACCGATGGATCGGCGACGGTGATCGTCAACGCGTCACTGCCCGCGCTGGCCATGCTTCGAGGGCTCGCCGTCCCCGTGGACCCGGGGGTCCGGGTCGATCGCCGCGAGGTCCGTCGCCTGTACGAATCGCCCGTGACGCAAGTGACGCGGGTGAGCCGCCCGTGGCGCAGGCAGGGCCGCCGGTTCATCCAGATCAGGATCGACGTGGCCGACATCCGTCGTCTCGGCGAGGCCGCTCCGTTTGCCTGGACGCAATACCGGTTCGACACCGAGGAGGGTCTGGCCGTGTTTCGGCAGACCGTCGGGGCGCCACCCGATTCCCCTGCCCCGTTCCCCGGCTGGGACGGGGACGAGTTGGTGGCGTTCCGCCTGCACTTGCCCAGCCGCATCGTCTACCACAACGCCCCATCGAAGCGGGTCGAGCGCGGCAACATCCTTGCGTGGGAGCAACCCCTGCGCGAACGCCTGGCCGGCGCCCCCGTGGCAATCGAGGTGCGGATGGAGCCAGCCTCCATCCTCTATCGCACGCTCGTGCTGTTCGGCCTCGCGTCGACCTTCGGGCTCACGGTGCTCGCGGCCATCGTGTGGTGGGTGTGGCGCAAGGGACTCGACACGCGTACGCGCAAGGCGTAGAGTTTCGACGGGGCCGGCCGTCCGGCACGGGGAGCGATCATGTCAGCGCAGGGTTTCGGAGCCAGGCCGCTCGTGTTGCGGTGCGCGCGGTGCGGCAAGTTCGTCGACTGGGAGCACGCACGCTTCCAGGTGGTGTGCGGTTGCCGGGGTCAGCTCGATCTGCCGCCCGTGCTCGTGCGTGAGGCCACCGACGCCGACCGGGCCCGCGTCGAGGAGTTGTTTCTCACCGACTTCGGCCACATGAGCATCGTGGCGTTTGGCGAGGTCATGCACGCCGATCGCGAGCCCGCACTCGTGGCGGAGATGCGCGACGACATCGCAGGCGCACTCGCGTACCGAACGTTCAACAACGCGATTCACATCGTGGCCCTTGCCACCGACCCGATGTGGCAGCGATCGGGTGTCGGCGGCTACCTGCTGGCCGAAACGGAACTGCTCGCGCGGCGCCAGGCCTTGTCACGGCTGATCACCTCGACGAGCAACGACAACCTCCCGTCGCTCTACTTCTACCAGCGTCACGGGTTCCGCATCGTCGAGGTGGCGCAGGACGCCTTCGCCATGCACCTCAAGGACCCGTCGACCGTCGGCTTCGCCGGGCTCCCCGTTCGGGACGAGATCCGGATGGAGAAGGTGCTCGCGTAGGGTGCCAGCCGCCCGAGCGCCGGTCGGTCGACCGGTGCGGGTCACAGCGTCAAGATGGTAGCGACACCGGCCAGGATGAGCGCCACCTGCCGCCACGCGTTCGGATCGGCCTGGCCGCGATGCAGGCTGGGGATGAGATCGCTCATCGCCACGTAGAGGAAGCTGCCGGCGGCAAACGAGACCGCGTACGGCAGCAGTTCCGGCACCATCCCGGCGGCGAAGTACACGACCACGGCGCCAAGGATGCCCGTGGTTCCCGCCACGACGTTGAGCAACATCGCGCGTCCTCGCGAGTAGCCGGCGTGCAGGAGAACGGCGAAGTCGCCTATCTCCTGGGGAATCTCGTGCGCGGCGGCCGCGACCGCCGTCGTGACGCCGAGCGGCACCGAGGTGAGCACGGCCGCCGCAATGATTGCGCCATCGACGAACGTGTGCACGGCGTCGCCCATCATTACGAGCGACGCCGTCTGGTCATGCACGTTGCACTCGCCCGTCTCGTGGCAGTGGCGCCAGATCACGAGCTTCTCGAGCACGAAGAACGAGAAGATGCCGACGAGCAGCGAGCCCAGCACCTGTCGCGGTGGCAGCTCGTCGAGCGCCTCAGGCAAGAGCCGCAGGAGGGCAACCGCAAGCAGGGTGCCGACCGCGTAGCTGATCAGGATGCTGACGACGCGGGTCCGCGTGTCGTCGCGCACGAAGAGGATGCCCGATGCGAGGACGAGGCCGCCGAAGCTGCCGACCGCCGCGAGCCCAATTGCTGTCGCAAGCACACCCACGAGGGGATGATAACAGGGCTGGGCCGGCCTGAAGGCCGGCCCCTGCAGACGTGCGCTGCGCGTGCCAGCGGAAGTGATGAATGCCGATGTGACGCCGCCGCTTACGGCGTCGCGACGTATCCCCGACGCGCCCGCACCCTGTACCCGCGGTCGCGCAGTTCGACCCGGATCGAGTGCCAGCGCCCGTCGCCTTGGTGCGGCGAGGCGTAACCCAGGTAGTACTGACGGCTCAGCTCGTCAGCGATGCTCGCAGTCGCCGGGTCGATGTCGCCCGCCGTGCGCACGACCTCTGTGCGGCCCCCACTCTCGTCGGTCAGTTCGCGCAGGGCGCGGATATTGGAGGCGTCGCCGCGGTTCGAGTAGATGCCCCGGGTGTTGGTCGGCGGAAACCCGATGACGGGACCGCGGCCGCCCGGGAACGGCAGCGGAATCGGCAGGCGCACGGTGTTCGTCCGCCGCGGGGCGGACTCGCCGCCTTCGAGACCCACCGCGTACACCATCACCTCGGTCTCGCGCACGATGCGGCTGAGGTCGCGGGCATCGGTGGCGCTGTTGGTGTCGTTGCCGTCGGAGATCACCACGAGCGCCCGCTTGCGGTGCTGCCCGCTCTGCGCCAGCGGCAGCGCGTCGGCCACGGTGTCGTACAGGGCCGTGCCGCCCCGTGGTGACAGATAGCCGAGCGCGCGGCTCAGCCGCCGGCGGTCGGTGGTCCAGTCCTGCACGAGCTCGGGGTGCTCCGAGAAGCGATACAGGAAGATCTCGTCCCGGGCGTCGAGCAGGTCGAACAGGAACCGTTCGAGCGCCGCCCGTGCTGAATGCATCTTCTCGCCGGCCATGCTCCCGCTCGTGTCGATGGCGATGCCGAGGCTGACCGGCACGCGCTCGCTGTCGAAGTGCGAGATCGGCTGCGCCACCCCATCGTCGTACACGACGAAATCGTCTTCGCGCAGCCCGGGCACGAACCGGCCCGACCCGTCGGTGACGGTCACGGTCACGTTGACCAACTCGACCCCGCTGCGAAAGCGGAAGCCGTCGTTGCTGCGCGGTGGCGGCTGTTGACCCGAGATCGACGTCGCCGCGAGCAGCATCGCGATCGCGCCCATGGCCACCGGCAGGCGCGCCGCCTGCCTCCCTGTGGTGCGCATGGTCACTTCACCTCCCGAAGGTCCACGTGCGGCAAGACCGAGCCATCGGCCAGGCGGAAGCTCAGTCGGTAGCGCTCGAGGCCGGCCGGCTTGGGGATCGTCACTAGGAAGGGCGACTCCTCGCCGGGGCCGAGCTTCGTGAAGTCGACCGCCGCCTTTGCACTGGTGATGAAGCCGCCCTTGTCGTCGAAGAGGAACACGACGACGGCGATGCTGTCGCGTGCCTGTGCGCCTCCCGGATTGCGCACCAGCCCTCGGACGACGAAGTCGCCGCGCTCGATGGCGTGACGCATCGACAGCAGCTCGATCGGCGTGGGCTTCGGCGTCACCGTGGCCGACCCCCGGCTGCCGCCCACAAACAGCAAGGCCGTGACGACCGATGACACCACGAGTGCGCCGACACCAACGGCCGGAACCAGGCGCCGCGCCGCCTGTCCGCCGGCATTCGCCGAGGCAAACAACGGCTGGCGCCC
>JAFNAJ010000345.1 GCA_017860085.1 Acidobacteriota bacterium
GAGTTCTTCAGGGTTGACCGGATCGAGGATCTGTGAGGTGCGGCAGAATGCGCAGGCCTGAAGGCCTGCGCTACAGAGCCTGCGCTACAGGGGCCTGCGCTACAGGGGCTGCGCTATCGGGATCGCGGAAGGCCACGCAGGCCTAAAGGCCTGCGCTACAGGGGTTGCGCTGCCGGGATCACGAAAGGCCTGCGCCCGCCGATGCAGACCGCGCGGCGGACCTGAAGGTCCGCCCTACACGGGCCGCGGCGCACCCTCCGGCGCCTTCTCGGTCGCGGGCCGGCGGCGGCGCGCGCGGACCCACTCGCGCACGACGGACGGCCGCAGGTCGTCGAGATACGTGTAGACGACGGGGACGACGATGAGTGAGAGCAGGGTGGAGGTGATGAGGCCGCCGATGACGGCGCGGGCCATGGGCGCGCGCATTTCGGCCCCGGCGCCAATCGCAAACGCCAGCGGCAGCATGCCGAAGATCATCGCGAGGGTCGTCATCACGATGGGCCGCAGGCGCGTGGTGCCGGCCGAGATCAACGCGTCGCGCCGCGCGAGCCCGCGCTCGCGCGCCTGGTTGGTGAAGTCCACGAGCAGGATCGCGTTCTTCGTCACCAGGCCCATCAGCATGATGAGCCCGATCATGCTCATGATGTTGAGGGTGTCGCCGGTGATGAGGAGGGCCAGCGCCACGCCCACGAGCGACAGCGGCAACGACAGCATGATCGACAGCGGGTGCACGAACGACCCGAACTGCGACGCCAGGATCAGGTAGATGAAGATCACGGCGAGCGTGAGCGCCTCGAACATGTTCTGGAACATGTTCTTGAGCTCCTCGGAGTCGCCGCCCGCCACGATCGAATAGCCCGGCGGCAGCTCGAGCCCGGCGGCTGCCGCCTCGATGTCGGCCGTCACTTCCTGCAACGGCCGGCCGTCGGTGTTGGCCGACACGCGGACCTCGCGCTGCAGGTCCTTGCGCCGGATCGTCGACGGACCCGTTGCCGCCACGGCCCGTGCCACCTCGCGCAGCGGCAACTGAATCTTGTCGCCGTCGGCATCGTCCTTGTCGGTGGGCACCTTGAGATTCAGCAGGTCGTCGGCGAAGCGACGTTCGTCGGCCCGCAGCCGCACGCGCACGTCGTGGCTGTCGCCCGCCTCGTCTTCGATGGTGGTGGCCACCTCGCCAACGACACCGGCGCGGAGCGTGGTCGCGATCACCGCGACGGGAATGCCGAGGTCGCTGGCGCGATCGCGGTCGACCTCGACGCGCAGCTCGGGCCGCGACGTGTCGAGGCTGGTCTCGATGTCGGCCACGCCGGGGATGCGGCGCATGGCGGCCATCAGCGCCTGCGACTGGCGATCGAGCTCGGCCACGTCGGGCCCGAACACGCTCACCTGGAGCGGCTTCTGCCCGAAGGGACCCGCCTCGAGGAGCCCGAAGGTGAGCCCCGGCACCTGGCCCACGGCGGCCCGCGCCTCGCGCAGCACCTGGCTGAACGACTTGCCCTCGCGCGTCCTCAGCTTGACGTAGATCGAGCCCTCGTTCACGGGGCGGAAGAACGCGCCCGACTCGCCAATCGTGGTGTAGGTGTAATCGACGTCTGGCATCGCCCGCAGCTTCGCCACCACCTCCGCCGCGCGCTCGCCGGTCTCGCGAAGGGTCGTCCCTGGCGTCGCCTTGAAGTTCACCTGGTACTCGCCACGGTTGAAGTCGGGCATGAAGTCGCCGCCCAGCAGCCCGAGAATCGGGAAGCTGCCGACGAACGCGGCCAGCGCAATCGCGAGCACGGTGAACCGGTGGCGGAGCGACCAGCCCAGCAGGCGCTCGTACTTCCGGTGCAGGTCGTCGAACCAGTGGTTGAACCGCTGCAGGGCGTGGCCGAGGAACGTGGTGTGCTGGTCCTGCTCGATGTCGGGATCGACCCAGCGCGACGACAGCATCGGGTCGAGCGTGAACGACACAAAGAGCGACACCAGCACGGCCGCGGCCACCGTGATGCCGAACTCGTAGAAGAACTGGCCCACCATGCCGCCCATGAACGCCACGGGAATGAACACCGCGATGATCGTGAACGTGGTGGCCATGACGGCCAGCCCGATCTCGGTGGTGCCGTCGCGCGCCGCCTCGAAGTGGTCCTTTCCCCTCTGCAGGTGACGCACGATGTTCTCCCGCACCACGATCGCATCGTCGATGAGCATGCCGATCGCGAGCGAGAGGCCCATCAGCGTGAGCACGTTGAGCGTGAAGCCGAAGAAGCGGATGGCAATGAACGCCGAGATCACCGAGATGGGGAGCGTGACCCCCGTGATCACCGTGGATCGCCACGAGTTGAGGAACAGGTACACGATGAGGATCGTGAGCAGGCCGCCGATGAGGAGCGTGACCTGGACGTCCTCGACCGCCTCGCGGATGAAGCTCGACTGGTCGACGACGATGCGCAGCGAGACGCCCGGGGGGAGCAGCCCCGCGTTGAGCTCGCCCACGGCCTCGCGCACACCTTCAGACACGGCCACCGTGTTGGCGCCCGACTGCTTCTGGACGTCCAGCGCCAGGGCAGGCCGGTCGTTGAGGAGGGCGAGATTGCGTGCTTCCTCCACGCCGTCGATGACCTGCGCCACGTAACGCACCGGGATGGCCGCGCCGTTGACGTGCTTGATCGGGATCTCGGCAATCTGCTCGGCGCTTGCGCCCCGCGCGGCCACGCGCACGAGCGCCTGCGTGGCGCCCCGGTCGGCGGCGCCGGCCGGCACGTCGACGTTCTCGCGAGCGAGCGCACCCACGACCTCGGCGAGCGAAATGCGATAGGCCTCGAGTCGCGATCGATCGACCACCACCTGGATTTCGCGCGTGGCTTCGCCAACGAGGTTGACCGAGCCGACACCCGACACGGTCTCGAGCCGGCGCTTCACGATCTTGTCGGCGATGTTGGTGGCCGCGACGGGCGCCAGGCCGGGGGCGTCGACGGCCACCGACGCCACGGGCATCTCGCCGAAGTTCAGGCGCTGGACGACGGGCTCCTCGATCTCGCGGGGCAGGTCGCCGCGAATTGCCGAGATCTTGCTGCGGACGTCCTGCCCGGCCACCTGCGACGACACCTCGAGCTGGAAGATCGCAATGATGAGCGAGAGGCCCTCCTGCGACGTCGACTCGATGTTCTTGATCCCCTCGACGGTGTTGATGGCCTCCTCGATCTTGCGCGTGACGTCGCGCTCCACCGCTTCGGGCGACGCGCCCGGGTACTGCGTCGTGACGGTGACGACGGGGAAGTCGATCTTGGGGAAGAAGTCGATGGTGAGCTGGCGGTACGAGGCAATGCCCAGGACGGCCAGGGCCGCCATCATCATCGTGGCGAAGACGGGACGCCTGATCGAGAGGTTCGAGAGGAACATGTCAGTTGTCTGCGTTCGGCATTCGGCGCTCGGCGTCTGCGGACCGAGAGGCCATGTAGCGCGGACCTTCAGGTCCGCGTGACGCGGAATGTCCGCGAGCAGCGACAGCGCGGACCTTCAGGTCCAGGTGACAACGAACTCTCATTTCGTCGTCTGCACGGCCGTGCCCTGTCCGAGCCCGACCGGCGGATCGATGATGACGATGTCGCCGGAGGAAAGGCCGGTGGTGACCTGGATGACGTCGGAGCGCTCGACCCCGAGCGTCACCTCACGGCGCTCCGCCTTCCCGTTTATGACGAGGAAGAGCTGGGCGATGTTTGGGCGGGCGCCGTCGCGAACGAGGGCCGAGGGTGGGACCACGACCGCGCCCGGGATTCGGCGGACCAGAACCGCGGCGCGCGCGAAGAGGCCCGCGATCAGCCGGTCGCTGCCTGGCACCCGGACGACCACCTCGAAGGAGCGGCTGCGTTCGTCGACGAGCGGCGCCATG
>JAFNAJ010000346.1 GCA_017860085.1 Acidobacteriota bacterium
AGGGCGAACGCCGTCACTCCGCGCCAGTGGAATCTGCCGCCGTCGCTGCACACGACGTCGATGCCACGAACGGCCAGGCGGCCGCACTGCGCCGGTGCCTGTGCACCCGAGTTCGCCGGCATCCCCGGCGAGGCAACGCACAGGCCAAGGCCCGCCGACAGCAGGATCGCGGCACCCGCTGAGGTCGCCAGAAGGACGCGACGCAAGGACTCCGTTCCCATCAGCTTCCATGTTACGGCTGAAGGCGCCCAACACCCCAGGAAACATCCGTGCACGTGCCCGGACCTCCCCAGCCCCACCATAGGGGGTCGTGAGCCGGACGCGGGCCGCTGTCGCACGAACTGGGACCCGAGTGGGACCTGGGCCATCTACGGCGATGCGGCGAGGCGGCCCTGCCGGCGGGAACAGAGGTTGCCGATTCTCCGTATCTTCTGCTATACCTACCGGTAGGTACTGTTGACCTACCGGTAGGTAATCACCTCCCCAAGGAACTTCGGTATGGAAACCCCCGGCATCTCCGCCCCGTCGGTCCCAGCCGCGACCGAACAGGACGAACACGTCAGGACAAGGCTGCTCAATGCCGCCGTTCGGGTGTTCGACCGCAAGGGCTATGCGGCCGCATCCGTCCGGGAAGTGGCCGAGATGGCCGGCGTCACCAAGCCGGCGGTCTACTACCACTTCGGCAGCAAGGAAGGGCTGCTCCTCGCCATCCTCCACCAGGCCGAACGCCAGCTGAGTCACACGCTCGAGCAGGCGGACTTACGACCCGGGTCGGCCCGGGAGCGCATCGTGGCGCTCTGCGAGGACGTCTACGCCCTTTTTGGCCAGCACGTCCCGCTGGCGCGTGTGGCGCACGCCGTGTTTCTCGGGCCCCCCGATGGCGCGCCGCCCTTCGACGTCACGGTCTTCGAGGTCAAGTTCCGCCGGAGCATCGAGCGTATGGTCGAGGCGGGCATCGCGTCGGGCGAGTTCCTCCCGGTCGCCACTGAAGATGTCGCGCTCGGCGTGATGGCCATGCTGGAGCTCTGCAATGAGCGCCAGTTGCACCCGGCCTTCGAGCCGGTAGGGCCGGGGGTCGTCCGCCGGCTGATTTCGTTGTTCTTCGACGGCGTGATGAACGCGCCGCGTGGGTAGGAGACAGGCAATGAATCGGACAGGTCGCATGCTTTCATTCGTCATCGCGGGCGCGGTCCTGGTGGCCGCCGCCGCCTGCTCGGGCGCCCCCGGCGGCTCGGCGGCAGGCGCCACGGCGGGCAAGCCGGCGGTTGCCGTCACCGCAGCGCCCGTGGTGCTGGGCACCTTCCAGAACACCGTCGACGTGGTCGGCAGCCTCTCGCCGAAGTACTCGGCGGACGTCAAGTCGGAGGTCACGGCCACGGTGGTCGAGGTGTACGTCACCGAGTGGGTACCGGTCCGGAAAGGTGATCGGCTCGCCCGATTCGACACGACCGAAGTGGAGGCTGGCGTCGCCGCGCTGAAGGCCGTCGAGGCGCAGGCGCGGGTCGCGGAGTCCCGCGCGAAGCGCGAGTACGAGCGCGCCCAGCAGCTGCAGAAGTACGGCCTGATCACGCCGCAGGCCTTCGACGACGCGAAGAGCGCGGTCGAGGCGGCCGAGGCGGCGACCGCGGCCTCCGCGGCGCAGATCAAGACGGCGCAGGCCCGCCTGGCCAAGTCGCTGCTGCTGGCGCCGATGGACGGCGTGGTGGCGTTTCGCGGCGTCAACGTCGGCGACCGCGTCGAGAACATGGGCGGCAACGCGCCACTCTTTCGCATCGTCAACAGCCGGGTGCTCGACCTGACGGTGGCGGTCCCCTCCACGCGGCTCGCGGACGTGAAGGTGGGCCAGGCGATGGAGTTCACGGCCGACGCCCTGCCGGGCCGCACGTTCACCGGCAAGGTCATGTTCATCAATCCCGAGATCGACGAGGCCAGCCGGTCGGCGAAGGTCGTCGCCGAGGTCGTGAACCAGGACGGCGCGCTCAAAGGCGGCATGTTCGCCAAGGGGCGCATCGTCGTCTCGAACCGTGAAGGGGTGCTGCAGGTGCCTCGCGAGTCGCTGCAGAACTGGAATCTCGACCAGAAGACGGCTGAGGTCTGGGTAGTGAAAGGCGAGCAGGTCGAGAAGCGAACGGTGGGAACGGGCGCCTCGTCCGACGGGATCGTCGAAGTCGTGTCGGGCGTGCAGGCTGGGGACCAGGTGGTGACGCGCGGCGGCTTCAACATCCGCGAGGGCGATCGCGTGGCCGTCTCCAAGGGCGAAGGAGCATAGCCATGTTCCTCTCGGACCTGTCCATCCGGCGGCCCGTCGTCGCCACCGTCATGATGCTCGCGCTCGTGACGGTCGGGCTGTTCTCGTTCCGTCGGCTGCCGGTCGACCTCATGCCCGAGGTCGAGATTCCCGTGCTGTCGATCATCACCGAGTACCCGGGCGCCTCGCCGGAGACGGTCGAGCGGGAGGTGAGCCGGAAGATCGAGGAAGCCGTCAATCCCATCGGCGGCGTGAAGCACGTGCAGTCGATTTCCCGCGAGGGGCTGTCGTCGGTGGTGGTCGAGTTCAACCTGGAGATCAGGGTCAACGACGTGTCCCAGGAGGCGCGCGCCAAGATCAACGCGATCCGGCGCGAGCTGCCGGAGAGCATGAAGGAGCCGGTCATCCAGAAGTTCGACTTCAACGCGATGCCCGTCATCTCGCTGGCGGTCCGCTCGAAGACCCTCCCGCCGCGCGAGCTGACCAACCTGGCCGACCGCAAGATCAAGCGGCGGGTCGAGAGCATCGCCGGCGTGTCGAAGGCGAAGCTCATCGGGTCGTCGAAGCGCGAGGTGCTGGTCAACCTCGACCCGGTGCGGATGGCCGCCCTCGGGATGGGGGTGAACGAGGTGGTCGCCGGCCTCGCCTCGGAAAACGTCAACACGCCGCTCGGCCGCCTCACGCAGGGGTCGACCGAGATGCCGCTGCGCATCTCGGGCAAGCCGAAGGACCCCGCCGAGTACCCGGGGATGGTCATCGGGCGCCGGGGCGCCGAACCGATCCGCCTCTCGGACGTCGCCACGATCACGGACACCATCGAGGAGCAGCGGTCGCTCGCGCTCATCAACGGAGAGCCGGCCGTCGCCATCGATATCACCAAGCAGACCAAGGCCAACACGGTCGCCGTTGTCGACAACGTGCGGGCGGCGGTCGAAGCGCTGAAGGCCGAGCTGCCGCCGGGAACCGAGATCCAGATCGTCCGCGACACGTCGGTGTTCATCCGGCAGGCCGTGGCGGACGTCGAGGACACGCTGGTGCTCGGCGGGCTGCTGACGGTCGCCATCGTCTTCCTGTTCCTGAACTCGTGGCGATCGACGGTCATCACGGGCCTGACGCTCCCGATCTCCGTCATCTCGTCGTTCATCGTCATGTACTTCCTCGGCATGACGCTGAACATGCTCACGCTGATGGCGCTCTCGCTCGCCATCGGGCTGCTCATCGACGATGCGATCGTCGTGCGCGAGAACATCGTGCGCCACCTCGAGCACGGCCAGGATCACTTCACGGCCGCCCGGGAGGGCACGAGCGAGATCGGCCTGGCGGTGCTCGCCACGTCGATGTCGATCATCGCCGTGTTCGTGCCGGTCGCGTTCATGAAGGGCATCATCGGGCGCTTCTTCTTCCAGTTCGGGATGACGGTGGCGTTCGCAGTCCTCGTCTCCCTGTTCGTATCGTTCACGCTCGACCCGATGCTCTCGTCCCGCTGGCACGATCCGGACATCGAACGCTCCGGCAAGCGCAGCTGGTGGCACAAGCCCCTCGACGCCTTCAACGACTGGTTCGAACGCCTCGCGGACTGGTACAAGGGCGTGATCGGCTGGGCCCTGAACCACCGCGTGATC
>JAFNAJ010000024.1 GCA_017860085.1 Acidobacteriota bacterium
GCCGACCAGGCGCACGGCACGTGACAGAATTGGTCAGACCGCGGCCACGAAGTGTCGTGGTCGCGGCTCGGGGCTCACCGTTCTGTAATCGTCGACGCTGACGCCACGGTGACGGCACCCTGCTCGCCAACGATGTAGAGGTCGTTCCCCTTGATGGCCATCCCCGCGGGCCGGTCGAGCCCGGCGACGGTGTGCGCGGCAACCACCGTCTGGCTTGTCAGGTCGATCACGATCACCGTTCCGTGCGCCGCGCTCACGCCAAGCAGGCGGCCGCGATCGACGACGGCGCCGCTCACGTAGAGCTCGTCGAGCGACCGCTCCTTCCCGCGCAGGGTCACACCCGACGCGAGCGAGGGCTGAAACTCGGCCGAGAGCGTCATGTCTCGCCGGTCGAAGCGCGACACGACGAGGCGATGGGTGCGAGTGTTGGGCACGCTCACCGTGAAGACCGAGTTCGACACCGGGTCGTACGCCAGCGACAGGACGTACATCATCCGGGCTCGAACGGTGGACAGGCGCGAGCGCGCGACCTCGTCGAAGCGGTCGGGCGCCTCGAGGAAGAATCGGTAGTTGGCCGCGGCGTCGGCGCGGTCGTTCTCGCGCAGCACCACGTAGCTCTTGTTCTCGCTGATCGCCATCACCGTCTGGCTGTCGAGGAAGGTTGCCGCACCGAAGCGCGCGAGGTCGACCGAGAACCCTGGGTCGACCACTGTGTATCGCAGCACGCGTGAGAGTGAGCCGTCGGTGAGATAGAGGCCGTTGAGGGTGGAGAGCAGGAACCGGTCCGAGGCCGCGTCGTACGCCAGGTCGGTGATGGGCCCATCGACCGGGAGCGCCAGCCTGAACTGGCGGGCGACTGCGAGTGCCGGGAGACCTGAGAACGGCCCGCCCGCCGGGTCCGACGACAGCGTCGAGAGATCAGGCTTCTCGATGGCCCAACGTCCTCGCAGAGAGACTGGCGCGGGAGACCACTCCTCGAGCGACCATACCCAGTGCTTCGGGTTGAACGAAAACCGCACGGGGTCGCTCTGCCCCATGAATGGGGGAGGACCGGTGCTGGCAAAGGCCTGAACGATGTTGGCGGCGACGACCAGCAGGAACAGCCAGATGGCGATGCGGTCGAGGCCAGCCGGTGGGCGCTCGAGACCCCGCGTGGCCTCGCCGTCGCGAAGAGCCATCAGCAGCGCGCCCATCGCGATGAGGCAGACCCAGAAGATCAGCGCCGACCAGGTATAGGTGTGTGCGCCGAGGATCTCGGCGCTGAAGCCCTGGCCCACGTCGCGCCCAACGTGGAGAGCCGAGTGTCGGATGCCCATGAAGACGCCCCAGGCGGCCACCAGCACGCCAAACCCCAGGTACTTCGGTCGCGGCCCGAAGCGGAGCACGAAGAGCCCGGTGAGCGCCACGAGCACCATGGCCGTGCGCTGAGCCCAGCAGAGCACGCAGGGCGAGTCGCCCAGGCCGAAGCCGAGCACGAAGACCGCGGTCGCGATGGGCCCGACGAGCAACGCGAGCACGGCCAGGACGAGGATGGTTCTGAGTGGGCTGGGTTTCACGCAGGCTCCTCGCTGACCCTCAGTAGTTGAAGGGCGGCAGGATCGACGTTCGCGTGCCCATGAGAAACAGGGCCGCCGTGAGGATCCCGCTGGTCACCAACAATCCGAAGGCGAGCCGTTCACGCTCGGGTTGCCTGAGCAAGAGGTAGCCGGAGGCGAAGATCAGCAAGTAGTTGAGGAACTCCACGGGCCCGCATCATCCCACAGGTCGGACAGCGTCGCCAGTCCCGCAGGCGCCGACCGCTCCGGCCTCGGGTGACACGATATGATGGTGAGCCTGGAGATGCCTCAATGATCCGTGCCTGTCGAAGGTCTCTGCTCTTGTTGGCCCTGGTGCCCGGTGTCGCGCTGGCTGGCGCGAAGTTCACGTCGGTCTGGAAGGCGCCGGACATCGGCGCAACGCGGCTGGCCGGCCAGAAGGTCGCCGCGCTCATCATGACCGATGACGACTCGCTTCGCGTGTCGGGCGAGGAGGCGCTGGCGCGCGAGCTCACGCAGCGGGGCGCACAGGGGGTGGCGGCCTACCGGCTGATTCCCAAGGAAGAGACCCGCGTTCCTGAGAAGGCGAAGGGCTGGTTCGAGCAGGCCGGGGTGCAGGCCATCGTCGTGATGCGTGTGGTGAGCGCCGACAAGGAGACCACGTACACGCCGAGCACCTGGGTGAGCCCCTACTACGGCACGCTTTGGGGGTACTACGGTTACGGGTGGGGGGGCATGTACGTCCCGGGTTACTCCCGGGAGGATCTCGTGCTCGTCATCGAGACGCTCATCTACAGCGTGCCGCGCAACACGCTGTTGTGGGCTGGCGTGAGCGAGACGAAGAACCCCACGCAGCTCCAGAAGGTCGTCGCGGACGTCGTGGAGTCTGCGGCGAAGGAGATGAAGAAACAAGGGCTCGTGCCGAAGTAGCGCTACCGGTCCTCCCGCCGCGTGGCCCACTCGTCGTCGAGCCCCGTCATCTCCCAGCGAATCAGTGAAACAGGGATGACGCCCGACGCCTGGACGTCGTCCATGAAGCTCTTCAGCGTGAAGCGGTGGCCTCGCTGGCGCGCCACGTCGGCGATGAGCTGCTCGATCTCGATCTTGCCGATGACATAGCTCGTCCCGTACGTCGGTTGCTGCAGGTACAGGTGCTGCTCGGCCCAGACTGTCTCCCCGTCGAGGCGGAGCCACCCGCGAGGGGTCCACGACGTGGCGTAGCTGGCCGCCTCCTCGAGCGTCCAGCGGTTGGCGTGCATCATCAGGTCGCCCATCGCGCGGGCCGCGCGCTGCGCCAGCAGCACGTAGATGAGCTCGCGGGCCCTTGGGCGAGCATCGAAGAGCCCGACGTTCATCATCATTTCCTCCATGCCTGTCGCGAGCCCCTCGGCGCGCCCGTCCCAGAGGTTGTACAGGCCGGGCACCCTTCGGATGGGGCTCGGGTGCGGATCCTCGGCCATGCGTGCCAGGTCCATCCAGTGAAACCCGTGCGTCCGCATGATGACGGGATCGCGGTAGTCGACTTCGGCGAAGAACTCGCGGGGACCGGGGGAGGGGCGGAAGCGGCCGATGCGCGCGCGGAGGGCGGCGTCCATGTAGGGAGCCACCGAGAGCACCTCCCGGTCTCTCAGGAATGCGATGTACTCGCTGACGGCCTCGTTGAAGCGCCGGGTGTATTCGTCCTCGCTCGCGACGGGTGCCAGCGGCGGCAGCGCCCGATTGCGGTGTTCCTCGAGCGCCAGCGCGGCGAGTGACCGCGCCAGCTCGCGGCGGACCATCACGAGCTGGTCCTGCCACGTGTAGGGCAGCAGGTGGACGTTCTTCAGATACCACGTGTAGTGCTCCACTCCCACGCCTGACGGTCCCTGCTTCTTCGGGGCTTCGGCCTCGAGCCACGCGGCGAAGTCGTCCACGGCACGACGTGCGCTCTTCACGTCGGCGACGAGGCCTGGTTGCGTCAAGGCCAGCCGGTCGGCGAGCGCTGCGAGCGTGGCGCTCTGCTCGCGCGCGCTCCGGATGCTGGCGACCCAGAGGTCGCGTGCGTCGCCCACGAGGTTGTGCCTGGCCTGCTCGAGGATGGCAGGCACGGCGCGAAGCCTGGTCTGCAAGTCCGTGAGCCGGGCGCCGGCCACCGGGAACTCGTACGTCCAGATCTCGATGCCCCCGTGCATCGACGGCCCTTCGTGGGCCGGC
Source organism: Acidobacteriota bacterium (assembly GCA_017860085.1). Classification (GTDB taxonomy): domain Bacteria; phylum Acidobacteriota; class Vicinamibacteria; order Vicinamibacterales; family JAFNAJ01; genus JAFNAJ01. Next base: position 3,729 of record JAFNAJ010000024.1, read on the forward strand.
ACGTCGCTCTGTGCGGCATGGATGACGGTATAGAAGGCGGGATCGCGCGCCCACGGCTGTCGCACCCGGTGGTCGAAGTCGAGGCCGTTCATCTCGGCCCGGACCAGTCGGTAGTCCACCTGCTGCGCGACGGGCCACCTGCTCGGGTTGATGGCCGCGAGCCGACGCTGGTACGTGGCCAGCTCGGCGTGCTGCGCCGCCATCGCGCGGGCCGTATAGTCGGGCACGCCGTTCGAACGCCTGGGCGTCTCGAACACTCGCCAGTCGTTGAACAGCTGGACGAGATCCTCGTACCGACTGCTGGGTGGTGCCTGAGCCCGCGCGGGCGCGGGCCTCCACGCGGCGGCCATCAGTGAGAGCCCGAGAAGCAGGAGCGACGCGCGGCAGACGACTCGACGGGACATCGGGGACTCCTGATGATTCGGCCGTTCACGGCGCGGACGCCGGCGGCACCCTTCGCTTGGTCGCCTGCTCGAAGGCGAACGCGATCTCGATGAGCCGCGGCTCGCTGCAGGCAAGCCCTGTGAAACTGACGCCATAGGGCGCAGGCTTGGCATCGAATCCATCGGGAAACGGCTCTCGTGGCGCGTTCGTCGTCATTCCGAACGGCACGATGACCGTGGGATAGCCGGGCTTTGCCGCGACCGCCGCCCCGCTCGAGCCAGGGAAGAGCAAGGCATCGAGCTGGTGCGCCTTCATGACGGCATCGATGCCATTGGTGGCCGAGAGCGCGAGGTCCTTGGCGCGGTCGGCCTCGTAGCGGGACCTGTCCTTCTCGACGTCCATTTCGTCGGAGATGTCGAGCTGGGCCTGGCCGTATTTGATCGCGGTGCGGCCTCCGTGCGCCGCATTGAACTCGCGCAGCGCCGTCAGCGTCTTGACGGGGGCGCGGGAACCGAGGGACGCAAGCCACGCGTTGAAGTCGCGCTTCATGCCGTACTTGAACACGACCGAGCAGTCGGTATCCTTGCGCCTGGCGTTGTCGAGCCCCGAGCACACGGGCCAGGACAGGAGGTTGTCCGCCGAGAGCGGCGCGACGACGCTCGGGATGTCGGCGGGGTCGACGATGATCGCACCTTCGCGCTTCAGCACTGCGATGGCGTCGGCCATGACCGAGGCGCGATCGCCCTCGAGCCCTCCGCGTGGCTCCTTGGCGCCGGGTGGCGTCACCTTGTCGTAGTAGAACGCCCGGGGGATTCCGATGCGCGCGCCCTTCAATCCATCGGCGTTGAGGAAGACCGTGTAGTCGCGATCGGCTGGAGGCACGCAGCGCGTGGTTGCCGGATCGTTCGGATCGGGTGCGGCTCCTTCCAAGGCGCCCAGAAGGATGGCCGCATCGGACACCCACTTGGCCATGGGGCCCGGGGTGTCCTGATCCGACGTGATCGGGATGACGCCGTAACGGCTGACGCGCCCAACGGTCGGCTTGATGCCCACCAGCATGGTCTGGTTTGCCGGGCTGAGGATCGACCCCGACGTCTCGGTGCCGACGTTGGCGGCCCACAGGTTCGCCGCCGTGCCGATACCCGAGCTCGAGCCGCCGGTCCCCAACGCAGGTCGTCCGTCGTCGTTTCCCGGCCGTGGATCACGGCGCGGGTCGTACGGATTCAGGCCGTAGCCGCCCAGGGCGCTGTAGTTGCCCGGCATGCCGGTCGCCACCCAGTTGGCCAACTCGGTCATGACAGTCTTGGCCACGATGACGGCGCCCGCCTCGCGCAGGTGTCTGGTCAGCGTCGCCTCATACGGTGGGACCAGCCCCTCGAACGCGACCGCGCCACCCGTCGTCGGCATGTCGGTGGTGTGAATGTTGTCCTTGAGCGCGATCGGAATCCCGTGGAGGCGGCCTCGGACACGGCCTTCCACGCGTTCGCGATCGCGCGCGTCGGCGTCGGCCAGGGCCCGCGGGTTCACCGCGAGCGTCGCATTGAAGGCCTCTTCGTACAGCGCGATCCGTGTCAGGTACTGCGACACCAGCTCGCGCGAGGTGACGCGTCCCTCCTCCATCGCGCGCTGCATCTCAGGGATGTTGGCTTCGACCACGGTGAAGGGCGTGGCTGTGCCAGCACGCGACGCGGAGTCGGAACCGGGGGAGCACGCCGGCAGCCAGGCAGCGGTCGCAGCCAGGGCCAGCAGGGCAGGTGCGGGTCTCATCGTCATCTCCGGCGCCCGTGCGCAGTCAGAGTGTAGCAACGGTCGGCCCCGCTGGCGATGCGCGCGACGGGTGTGCCCGACCACGTAGAATGAGGGCATGGCCCTCGGACGCTGCCGTGCTCACGTGCTGTTGGCCAGCGGACTGCTTGCGCTCATCCTGGCCCACGAGGGGGCAGGCGTGGCCGCGGCGCAGCCGGACGCCGTTGCCGCCGAGCAGGCGCTTCACGATGACATCCGCGTCCGGATCGAGCAACTGCGCGCCGATCCCCACCTCGTCGTTGGCGGTGACCGCCTGTTTGCGCCCCGCGTCGTGGCGGCCTTCTTCGAGGGACGCGCGTTTGCCCCCGTGTGGACGGTGCGACACGACGTGGCCAATGCCATTCTCGCGATCCGCAACATCGAGCGCGACGGGCTCGCCCCGGCGCAGTATCACCTCGCCGCCATCGAACGCCGACAGGCGGATCGCTCGAAGAACCGTGCTGGAGAGGCCGACCTCGAGGTCCTGATCACCGACGCTCTGGCGGCCATGCTGGACCACGTGCAATTCGGCAAGGTGTCGCCAGCGGCACTCGATCCCGACTGGAACGTCGACCCCCGCGAGACGGCGCCGCCACTCGAGACGTTGATCGAAATGGTGGCCGGTGCGCCGTCCGTCGTAGCGGGCGTCGAGCGGTTCATCCCCTCGCACTTCATCTACGTCGGGCTGAAGCAGGCCCTCCAGCGGTATCGCAGCTACGCCTCGCAGGGTGGATGGCCGTCCGTGCCCGGCGGGCCCACGCTGAAGCCAGGAACCTCGGATCGTCGGGTCGTCGCGCTGCGCAAAAGACTGGCGGCGACGGGAGAGCTTGCCGCGTCGGCGGACCTCGAGAGTCCCGAGTTCGACGAGGGGCTGCAGGCCGCCGTCAAGCTGTTCCAGGACGCCAACCGGTTGACGCCGGACGCGGCGATCGGCCGCAGCACCCTCGAGGCCCTGAACGTGACGGCGGCGGCACGGGTCGAGCAGGTGCGTGTCAACCTGGAGCGTGCGCGGTGGGTCTTGTCGGGCCTGCACGACACGTTCGTCCTCGTGAACCTGCCGGCGTTCAAGGTCTACTTCATCCGGCAAGGCCGCAACGTCTGGGAGACCCGGGCGCAGGTTGGGAAGACCGCGCGCAAGACGCCCACGTTCCGAGACGACATCGAGTACCTGGTGTTCAATCCCGACTGGGTCGTGCCGCCCACCATTCTGTCGCAGGATGTGCTCGGCCCCATGCGGCGCGGCGACGACGCCGTGGCCCGCAAGAACCTGCAAGTCATCGATCGATCGGGCAAGCGCGTCGACCCCTCCACGATCGACTGGTCTTCGGCCCGGTCGTCGAACTTCCAGTACACGCTGAGGCAGGCACCAGGCGCCAACAACGCGCTTGGCCGGGTGAAGTTCGTTTTTCCCAACGAGCACACGATCTTCCTGCACGACACGCCGAGCCGCGAGCTGTTCGCCGCCGACCAGCGCACCTTCAGCTCTGGGTGCATCCGGGTCGAGCACGCGCTCGAGTTCGCGCGCCTGCTGCTCGAGGGCGACTCGACGTGGACGGATGACCACGTCAGGGAGGTCCTGGACTCGGGCAAGACCGAGACCGTCTTCCTGTCGGAGTCGGTCCCCATCCTCATCGTCTACTGGACGGTGTCGGTCGGAGAAGCCGGGGACGTGAGGTTCGCGCGCGACATCTACGGGTTCGACCTGCCGCTGGCACGCGCGCTGGACGCCGCACCCTCGCCGGGCGCGGTCCGTTGAGACGAAAAGGAGGCACCATGTCGTTGCGGCCGATCAAGCGACTCGTGAAGGCCAAACCCACGATTGAGGGCGCCGGCGTTCGGCTGCGTCGGGCGTTCGGGTTCGGCGACACCTCGGAGTTCGATCCGTTCCTGTTGCTCGACGACTTCCGCAACGAGACCCCCGAGGACTACCTCGCCGGCTTCCCCTGGCACCCGCACCGCGGCATCGAGACCATCACCTACGTGCTGTCCGGCACGGTCGATCACGGCGACAGCCTGGGAAACCGCGGCACCATCGGCGCGGGTGACGTGCAGTGGATGACGGCGGGCAGCGGGATCATCCACCAGGAGATGCCGCACGGCGACGAGCACGGACGCATGCACGGGTTCCAGTTGTGGGCCAACCTGCCGTCGTCGCTGAAGATGACCACGCCGCGCTACCAGGAGATCAAGTCGGCCGAGGTGCCAGAGGTGACGGAAGACGATGGCACGAAGGTCCGGGTGATCTGCGGGGGGTTCTGGGGCGTCAGCGGTCCGGTGGACGACGTGGCCGCCGAGCCGCAGTACCTCGACGTGTGGGTCCCACCGAATAGGCGCCGGACACTGCCCATCGAGACCACGAGGCACGCGTTCGCCTACGTGTTCGCAGGCTCGGGGAGATTCTGCAACGCGTCAGGGCCCCTCGCGGTGCCGACCGAGGGAGTGGGGTGGGCCGATGTCTCCCTGTCGGAGGAGGCCGACAATCGCTCACTCGTCGTCTTCGATCGAGGTGACGAGGTGACGGTGCAGGCCGGCGAGCAGGGCATCAGGTTCCTGCTCGTGTCGGGCAAGCCGATCCAGGAACCGATCGCGTGGTACGGTCCCATCGTGATGAACACCCGCGAGGAGCTGCGCCAGGCGTTCGCGGAATTCCAGGCGGGCACGTTCCTCAAGCACCGGTGAGCGTCGGCGCGTTCGCGCGGCGTCGCCATTTGATGCGCGTATAGGCGATGCGGAAGCCGTGACGCTCGGCGTTGCGCTGCGACGCTGACCCGGGCTGCGCGCACATGACGGCGAGATCGCACCCGTGCTCGACGGCATGGCGCAAGCGATGCTCGAGCAAGGCCAGTTGCGCCCCCTGGCGGCGGGCCTCGGGCACGGTGCTGGCGCCCGCCAACAGGGCGGTGCCCTCGTGGATGCTCACGGCACCGGCCGCCACGGGAACGCCATTCATCCGCGCCAGGAAGCACGCGTTTCCCTGGGTCCTGACGCTGACGCGGCCGAGATCCTTCATGAACTCGGCGACACCTTCGTGCTCGCTCCATCCGCGCGCCGCGGTCTCGGTCCACACATACTCGCAGCCGGGGGCGACGAGCTCGATCTGCACCCGCCCGGGGCCAGGCGCCGCCGTGTGGGCCAGTCGATCCAGCGGCCGGAACATCACGCTCGTGAATTCGATCGGGACGTAGCCGCGCTCGCCGAGCAGGGTGAGCGCCGAAGTGTCGGCCAGTGGACTCACCTCGTGGTCGACGGTTGCACCTCGCGACTCGAAGAATGACTCGAGGAGCTCCATGGCCTCAGACGTGGTGGGTTCGAACATCCCGAGCCCGAACGTCTGCGTCAGCGGCGAGCCCACGCCGTCGAACATGGCGCACGCCCCGGCCACCTGGATCCACGTTGCTCCCTGGGCTGGCATGAGTCGCGCGCGCGCCTCGACAAAGGCCGCGTTGGCTCGGCCTTCGATGCGCTCCAGGCGTCGGGCGAGGTCAAGGTCGGCGAAGGGGTAGGATGACACGGCGGGCACCAGGCGCGTGGGGGTCGGCTCCGGTTTCGGTCCGCATCCGGCCAGGGGCGGGTTCAATCTCGAACGCGTGGCCCGCTGACCGCCTGGCTCGCGAGCAAGCCCAGTGAAAAGGGTTCGGCCTTGGCGAGATCGGGCTCGTCCCGGAAGAACTCCTGCAACCTGTCGATGAGCACGACCGTCTCGGGTGGCATGCCCGTGTCGACGAGCTTCCGTGCGACGCGAATGTACTCGTCGTGGACCATCCGGGCGTACGAAGCAGCACTCCGCTCCTCCTCGGGCACGTCCTTGTACTCGAAGTACTCCCGGCTGTTCTGCGGGGCCTTGAGCGTGATGGCCGGCCGCTTCTCCTCGTCGGGCTCCATCCGCCCGCGCACGGCCACCTCGAAGAACATCGGCGAGAGACCGGCGTGCTCGGTAGCCCCGTACTTCTCGTACGGCGCATGCGAGAAGAAGTCCACCTCGTCGCGGTCGGTGACCGACATCGCGAAGATCGCACCCGGGTACTTCGCTTCGCAGGTCTCGTAGTCGTGGAGGACGATGCGGCCGTACCGTTTCGCCTCGGCCGCCGGCGCAAGGGGTCCAGTCAGAGCGGGTGCGGGCACGACGGTGTGGCTCTCCGGCGAGACCAGTGCGGTGGCGCTCGCCCAGGGCTCCCCGAACGGCCGGGCGCTGAGCGGTCCGACGAGCCGCGGTGCCGGGTGGGTCGCCGTGCCGTTCGCCGATGGACGGGAAGCCGCCTGCGTGCCGGGCAGGCACGGGAAGCCGATCGTGATCGTGGTTCCCTTTCCCACCTCGCTCTCGATCGACAGATCGGCGCCGAACTCGCGAGCGGTCTGCCGCACGAAGACGAAGCCGAGCGAGTGCAGCTCGCCGTCGAGCGTGTCCCTGTCGGTGAGGAGCTGTTTCACCTTCTCCGGCGACATCCCCGTGCCGTTGTCCCGAATCCTCAGCACGGCACGGTCGCTCTCCAGCGTGTCGCTGAGCGCCACGATGCCGGCGTCCCGGTTGCTCATGGCGTCCACCGCGTTCATGACCAGGTTGAACAGCATGCGGCGGAAGCGCGGGAGGTTCCCGCCCACGAGGGCCGGGTCGAGCCTGTCGAGTTCCATCTGCACGCGGCCGCTGCTGTGCTCCATCACGTAGCTGTAGACCACGTCGCGCGTGAAATCCTCGATTTCGGCGGCGATGTCGAATTCCTGGTAGACGCCCTTGTTGTCCTGCTCGTCGAGGAACTGCTGGATGCGATAGTAGACGCCGCGGATGAAGTGGATGCAGTTGAGGTAGTGCGTGCGGGCCTTGGCCGATCGAGAGTCGGGCGGCAGGAACGTCAGGACCTTGTCGACCCGCCCCCAGAGCGGGCTCAGGACGAGCTCGCACACGCTGTAAATCGTGTTGACGTAATGGCGGCCCGCGAGCAGCACGGTGCGGTCCGGCGAGAAGTTCCGCACGGCGTTCGAATAGTCCTGGAACGCCTTGCGAAGGCTGACCGCCTTCTCCTTCAGGACCTGCAGATCTTGGCCGTGCAGCAACTGCGCCTGGTCCACACCGCAGAGTTCGAGGTCCGTGTTGAGCGTGACGTGGAAGTGGACGACCTCGTTGATGAACCGCTCGACACGGAGATCGTGAATCAGGAACTTGATCTCGACGACCTCTTTCTTGATGCCGTCGGAGTAGTCAGGCATGACGGGCATGGTGTGCGCTCCGGTGGCTGCAACGCTGGCCGACGATCGGTGGCCCCCAAAAAGTCAGGGCCGGACTCGCGCGGGCGAATCCGGCCCCGACGTCGCGACTGCCGCGCGGCAGGCGCCGCAGGTGCGGGGTCTGGCTTACGATGTCGCCGTCGCGGCCGCCATGGCCTTCGCGGCTTCGCCCTGCAGCCACCTGGTCGTGACGGACTTCGGCCGTGTGATCGGCAGGCCCATCGCGCGGGCCATGACGGCCTGCGAGCACACACCGAGGGCGCGCGACACGCTGAACAGCACCGTGTAGTACGGGAACTCGGTCATGCCGTAGTGATAGAGCAGCGCGCCCGACCCGGCATCCACGTTCGGCCACGGGTCCTTGATCTTCTGGATGGTCTTCAGGATGTCCGGCACCGTGTCGAACACGTTCGCAACCGTCTCGAACACGGGGTCGCCCGCGCAGTACTGCTTCCCGAAGGCCAGGAACGCGTCGAACCGCGGGTCGGTGACCCGCAGCACCGCATGGCCGTAGCCCGGGATGACCCGACCGGCCGACAGCGTCTCGTGGGCGTAGGCCTGGATCTGGGCCTTGGTGGGGTGGCCGCCGAACTTCTTGTTCGTCTCGAGCACCCAGCCGAGGCACTCCTGGTTGGCCAGGCCGTGGAGCGGCCCCGCCAGGCCGTTCAGGCCCGCCGACAGCGAGTAGTAAAGGTCCGACAGCGCCGAGTTCACGGTGGCCGTCGTCATGGCGCTGACGTTGCCGCTCTCGTGGTCGCAGTGCAGCACCAGGTACAGGCGCATCAACTTGGCGAAGTTCCCGGTCGGATCCGGGATGCCCAGCATCGCCGCGTAGTCGGCGCCCCAGTCCAGTTTCGGGTTCGTGGGAATCCGGGCTCCCTTGTCGAACCGCATCCGGTAGACGCCTGCGGCAATCTCCGGCAGCACCGCGATGATGTTGAGCGCGTCCTCCAGCGTGGCCAGCCAGTACTCGTCCTTCTTCATGCCCGCGTCGTAGCGCTGGCGGAAGACCGACTCCTTCTCCATGACGAGGATGGCGGTGTTCAGCATCACCATCGGGTGCGAGTCGGCGGGCATGGCCCCGAGCACGGCCCACACGTAGTCCGGCACCTTCGCCCGCGACCGCAGGTCGGCCTGGAGGTCGGCCAGTTCGGCGGCGCTCGGATTCTCGCCGGTCAACAGCAGCCAGAGCGTCTCCTCGGGCAGCTGCCCGGTCAGTTGCGCAACCGGAATCCCGCGGATGATCAGGCCCTTGTCCGGCGGCACCTCGGACGTGTCGCACACCAGCGACTTCACCCCCCGCATGCCCCCGTACGCCTGTTCCAGCGTCACGTCGGAAATCTTGATGGCGCCGGACTCCTTCGTGAGCTTCTTGACGGTGTCCCGTAGCCTTGGCACTTGCTGGGCCAACTTGTCCTGCAGCTTTGCCATGATGAGTCCCCCTCCGAGGATGATGTGCGAAAAGCGTGAGGAGACGCGAGTTGCCGGAATCTCGCCGGTCCGGGCGCAACCAACGACTCTACGCAAATGACAGGCCAGATCATTGACCGGCCAGAATCGGTTGAGACTGCCTCCCCTTCAGCACGGCGTCGGCGCATGACGATGGGAAACATCAGGGCCGTCTCGCGGGTAGCATAACGCCCGTTCGTTCTCGTTGTCAGCCATGAGCCGTGAGCTTGAGCGCGTCCCACCCGATGAGACCTCCCTTCGGGTTCACGCGGCGACTCGCGCGATTCGTCGGCTGCGCCTACCGGTCGCTGAAGGAGGTCATCACCGGGCGGGGAACTGCGCCAGCGCCTCTACCGTTCGCCAGCGGCACCGGTGACCGCCTCGATCGATGAGGGCGACCGGATCTCACGGGATGGCGCACAGCTTGATGCAACGCCTGAGGCACCGAGCGAGCCACGCGAGCGATGGTGCGGAAGGGGGGACTCGCGCCCCCACGATCTTGCGATCGCCAGCCCCTCAAGCTGCCGGGTCAGTCATCTAACCTCTGATAATAAGGAACTTACATGTTCGTCGGCACATGACACACACTTGACACGGTTACCCGTCTTAACGCCTCTGGCGAAGCACCCGGGGAACAGATTGCGGCGGGAGCCGATGACCCAGAGCGACCAACCCGCCCCCACAGGCA
>JAFNAJ010000347.1 GCA_017860085.1 Acidobacteriota bacterium
CTGGTTGCGGCCGCCGGCCTGGCCGGCCTCTGGTGGCTCGAACGGGCGAAGCGAGTAGAGTAACGCCATGCTTCCGCAGGCAGCGTCGTCGGACGCCGTCCGGCGCTCACCCGTGCGGCTGCTTGTCGTGGGCCTCGCGCTCTCGCTGCTCACGGTGGGCGCCTTCGGTATCTACACCCGCGGCGAGATCCGGCGGCTCAGGGACGAGCAGACGGCCATCAGCGAGCGCAACCGCAAGGACTCGCTGCAACTGCTCCGCATCCAGAACGATCTGGCCTCGCTGGCGTTCCTCATGCGCGACATGGCCGACCGCGTGGAGCCCTACCCGATGTGGGAATGGCGGCCCGCGTTCGACCGGATCCGGCGCGATCTCGATGAGGCCCTTGGCCTCGAGCGCGACCTGGCCCCGGCGGTCAGGACGCCGGCACAGCAAGCGCGGCTGGAACAGGCCGTCGCGACCTACTGGAAGACGATGGACGAGGTCTTCGCCCTGGCGCGCGCCGGCGACGAGGAGGCCGCTGCGCGCGTGATCCGCGGGACGCTCACCCGGCAGCACCGGGAGCTGGCCGGCGTGGTCTCGCAGTTCCTGGTCGTCAACAACCGGAGCCAGGAGGAGGCGGCCCAGGCCAACCGCGCCATCTTCGACAAGGTGGGCCGGGAGATCCTGGCGTTGATCGCGGTGCTGCTGGTGTCGATCTCGGGAGCGGGCTGGTGGATCATCGACGCGAACCGCCGCGCGTTCGAGGAGGTCAGGCAGATGACGGCCCAGCTCCGGGCGCTGTCCTGGCGCACGCTGCGCCTGCAGGAGGACCTGCAGCGGTCGATCTCGCGCGAGCTCCACGACGACTTCGGGCAGATCGTCACGGGGATCGGCACCCTGCTCGGCCATGCCAGCCGCCAGCTCGAACCAGGCACCCCCCTGCACGCGGAGCTGGATGGCGTGCGCCGGATCGCCCAGCAGACGCTGGATCGCATCCGGACGCGGTCGCAGTGGATGCACCCGGGCGTCCTCGACGACTTCGGCCTCGAGCAGGCGCTCGCGCGCTTCGTCGCGCAGTTCGCGCGGCAGACGGGCATCGAGACGCGCTACGATGTCTCGGGGCCGATCGATACGATTCGCGACGACTACGCGATCCACGTCTATCGCATCGTGCAGGAAGCGCTCGGCAACGTCGGCCGCCATTCCGCGTCGCGCGAGGCCTGGGTGCGGCTGCGCGGCGGCGACGAGTGGCTCGAGATCGAGGTTGAAGACCGCGGGGTCGGGATGGCAGCCGAGGTGACGAAGCTGCGGCCGGACCGGGGAATGGGACTGGTGAGCATGCGCGAGCGCGCCGAGCTGATGGGCGGGCAGCTCGCGCTGAGCCAGCCGGCAGGGGGCGGTCTCACTGTGCGGGTGCGGGTGCCTGCGTGGAACAGGCCCGCAGAGCTGTTGCCGGAAGCCGTGTCATGAACGTCCGACCGATTCGCGTCCTGCTCGCTGACGACCACGCGCTGGTGCGTCAAGGCTTTCGTCGCATCCTCGAAGACGAGCCCGATATCGAGGTGGTCGGCGAGGCCGGGGGCGGCGCCGAAGCGATTGAGCTCGAACGACGCCTCGATCCAGACGTCGTCGTCATGGACATGGCGATGCCGGAGATCAACGGGCTGCACGCCTCGATCGAGATCCTGCGACGGCAGCCCGAGCGGCGCATCCTGATGCTGAGCATGTACGCCGACGAGCAGTACGTGGTCAACGCGCTCGACGCGGGGGTGAGCGGCTACATCCTCAAGAACGCGCTGGAGACCGACCTGATCCGCGCCGTTCGCGCCCTGGCCGCGGGCGGGCGCTTCCTCAGCCCCGAGCTTTCGGAGATCGCCATCCGCCACCTGCGATCGCGCGACACGCCGCCGGCCGACGATCCGTTCACCAGGTTGAGCCAGCGGGAGATCCAGGTGCTTCGCTTGATTGCCGTGGGCAAGTCGAACAGGGAGATTGCCGCGCTGCTGGGCGTGAGCGTGAACACGGTGGCCGTGCACCGCACGAACCTGATGAGCACGCTCGGCGTGCACAAGGCGGCCGAGCTCGTGCTCATCGCGGTGAAGAAGGGACTGGTGCAGCCGGAGTGACCCAGACGCGAGCGGCCCTCGCGGGCGCGTTGCTGCTCGTGGCCGCCAGCCTGCCCGCCCTGCGCGCGTCGGCCGGCCTGCAGTTCGTCGACATTGCCGAGCGCGCCGGCCTGCGGTTCACGCACCACACTGGGGCCTTCGGCAAGAAGTACCTGCCCGAGACGCTGGGCGCCGGAGCGGTCTTCCTTGACCTCGACAGCGACGGGTGGCAGGACGTGCTCCTCGTCAACGGGACCGACTGGCCGGGACGCGAGGAGTCGCGCGGGGCGACGGCGCGGTTGTTCCGCAACAGCGGCCGCGGCGGCTTCGTGGACGTGACGGCATCCTCAGGGCTCGACGTCCCGATGTACGGCATGGGCGGCGCGGCGGCCGACTACGACAACGACGGACGCCAGGACGTGTTCATCACGGCCGTGGGGCAGAGTCGACTGTTCCGGAACGTCGGCGGCGGTCGTTTCGTGGACGTCACCGAGCGGGCCGGCCTCGGCGGGCGGGTCGGCTTCGGCACGTCTGCGCTGTGGGTGGACTACGACCGCGACGGCCTGCTCGACCTTGTCGTCTGCAACTACGTCCGCTGGACGCCCGAGACCGACGTGTTCTGCAGCACCGACGGCAAGACGAAGACGTACTGCACGCCGGAGGCGTACCCCGGCCTGACGGTTTGGCTGTTCCGGAATCTGGGCGACGGCACCTTCCGGGACGTGACCGCCGGCGCGGGCCTGTTCGACCCGACGTCAAAGGCGCTCGGCGTCACGATGATCGACTACGACCTCGACGACTGGCCCGACCTGTTCGTCGCCAACGACACGCAGCCCAACAAGCTGTATCGCAACCGTCGCGACGGCACCTTCGTCGAGACCGGCATGCAGGCCGGCCTGGCGTTCAGCGAAGACGGCCGCGCGCGCGCCGGGATGGGGAGTGATGCGGCCGACTACGACAACAGCGGTGTGCCGTCGTTCGTTGTGACCAACTTCTCCGGGGAGATGGTCGGGCTCTACCGGCCGGTCGGCAAGGGGCAGTTCGTGGATCGGGCGCCGCACAGCGAGGTGGGTCAGGCGAGTCGCCTCACGCTCGGGTTCGGCTGCTTCTTCTTCGACGCCGACCTCGACGGCCTCCTCGACCTCCTCGTCGTCAACGGACACATCGACGATACGCTGACCGACGCAAAGGGCCGCGTGCACTATGCCGAGCCACCGCACCTGTTCCACAACCGTGGCTCGGGCCGGCTGGTCGATATCGCGCAGGAGGTGGGTGCCGCCTTCGCGGCGCCGAAGGTCGGAAGGGGCGCCGCGTTCGCCGACGTCGATCTCGACGGGGATCTCGACGTCCTGATCACCACCAACGCTGGTCCGGCGCACCTGTATCGAAACGATCTCTCGTCGGGCCACCGCGCCGTCCGTATTGCCCTGCAGGGATCGCGCGCGAACCGCGACGGGATTGGTGCGCGGATCCGGGCGCGCATCGGGTCGGAGCGACTGACGCGCCTGGTCCGCACCGGGTCGAGCTACCTGTCGCAATCCGAGCTGCCCGTCACCCTGGGTCTCGGCCGCCGTGCCCAGGTCGACGAGGCGATCGTCGAGTGGCCGAGCGGCGCGCGTGACACGGTCGGCCCCCTCGCGGCCGGCCGCTTCTACACCATTGTCGAGGGCCGTGGCATCGCCTCGGAGCGTCCGCTCCGAGGGGGTGCCGTGCCTCGGGCCCGCTGATCAGCGGTTGCCGCCGGCGAACTTGCGGTACAGCGCCCAGGTGACCCAGAACGAT
>JAFNAJ010000348.1 GCA_017860085.1 Acidobacteriota bacterium
CGGATGAAATACTCGGGGTGCTCGCGGACCCAGGGGTGGTCCGGCGCCACGTGGTTCGGGACGAAGTCGAGGAGTAGGCGCAGCCCCCGCTCCCGCAGCATCCGCCGCGCGGTGGCGAGACCTTCCGGTCCGCCGAGCCGGCGGTCGACGACGTAGCGTCGCACGCAGTACGGCGAGCCGACGACGTCGTCGGGCGCAAGGTCGGGAAGGGCGCGGCGGAAGTCGGCCACGAGCCCCTCGTCGCGCAGCGCGACCTCGATGCCTGCGGGGCTCCGCTCCCAGACGCCCATCAGCCAGATGGCGTCGACACCGAGCCCGGCCAGGGCGTCCCACTCGCCGGGCGGCACGCTGCCAAGACCGAGCCTGCGGCCGTGGCGGGCGCTCAGCTCGTTCAGCCAGACCCAGGTGTTGATCTCGTAGATGACCGGGCTCTTGGGCCAGGGCTGCATGTCGTCACCTCCGCAGACGAAACCGTCCAGCGGCAAGGAGTGGGGGAGCGATCACAGCGGCGGCCGGTAGGGACGGTCGCGGAAGTCCAGCCGGTCGGGGCGTGCGTCGAAGGTACCGGTGCTGAAGCCGGTTACCACGGCCTCGGCGTCGCGCTTCCTTCTCGTGGTCTGTGCTGGCATCGGCACGACCGTTCAGGTGTCGGTGCCGGCTGCGCGCCGCATGACGCCCCGCTCGGCGCCGGCGCCGAGCAACATCGCCTTCGTCAGCAGGGCCTGGCCCTGGATCAGGCGGGCGATGCAGCCGGTCCAGCCCGTCTGGTGGCCCGCTCCGATGCCGCGCCCGTCGTCGCCGTGGAAGTACTCGTAGAACAGGACGAGATCGCGCCAGTGCGGATCGGTCTGAAACTTTGCGCAGTCGCCGTAGACTGCCCGCCGCCCGTCATCGTCGCGGACGAAGAGGTGGACCAGGCGCTCCGCCAGCTCCTGCGCGACCTCGAGCAGCGTGCACTGGCGGCCCGAGCCGCTCGGGCACTCCACCGTGAAGTCATCGCCGTAGTAGGCGTAGAGCCGCAGGAGGGCCGTCCATAGCAGGAAGTTGACCGGCATCCACACCGGCCCGCGCCAGTTGGAGTTGCCGCCGAACATGCCCGAGTCCGAGTCGCCGGGGACATAGCCGACCCGGAACTCCTGGCCGGCGTGATGGAAGACGAACGGGTGGTCCCGGTGGTGGCGCGAGAGTGCGCGGATGCCGTAGGGGCTCAGGAATTCCTCCTCGTCGAGCATGCGCTGCAGGATGCGGCGGAGCTTTTCCTGGTTCACGATCGAGATCAGCCGCCGGCCCGCTACCCCGGGCGTGGCGGGCATGTGCACGTTCGCGGCCAGCTCCGGGTGGCGGGTGAGAAAGGTGCGGGCGAAGGCGCGGAACGTCGGCAGCCGCTCGAGGATGTCCTCCTCGAAGATCGCGACCGCCGCCAGCGGCAGCAGGCCCACCATCGAGCGTACTTTGAGCCGCATGGCGTTGCCGTCGGGCAGCCGAAGCACGTCGTAGAAGAAGCCGTCCGTCTCGTCCCACATCTCGTCGTGGTGCTCGCCCACCCGGTCCATCGCGCCGGCAATCCACATCGTGTGCTGGAAGAACTTGCAGACGAACTCCTCGTAGAGCGGATCGTGCAGGGCGAGCTCCACCGCGATGCGCAGCATCTGCTGGCTGTAGAAGACCATCCAGGCCGTGCCGTCCGCCTGCTCGAGGTGGCCGCCAGTCGGCAGCGGCGAGCTGCGGTCGAAGACGCCGATGTTGTCGAGTCCGAGGAATCCCCCCTCGAACACGTTGTTGCCGGAGCGGTCCTTGCGGTTCACCCACCAGGTGAAGTTCACCAGCAGCTTCGAGAAGGCGTACTTGAGGAAGTCGACGTCGCCCTTGCCGTCGTTGCGCTCTTTGTCGAGCAGGTAGATCTGCATCGTCGCGAAGGCGTGCACCGGTGGGTTGACGTCGCCGAAGTTCCACTCGTAGGCAGGGATCTGGCCGTTCGGGTGGAGGTAGTCGTTGCGCAGCATCAGGTCGAGCTGGGTCTTGGCGAAGTCGTGGTCGACGACGCCGAATGTCAGCATGTGGAAGGCCAGGTCCCAGGCTGCGAACCACGGGTACTCCCACTTGTCGGGCATCGAGATGATGTCGTCGTTGTACATGTGGAACCACTCGCCATTGCGCACGCGATTGCGCTGCTCCGGGGACGAGCCCGGCCCGACGCCGTGTTCCTCCAGCCAGGTGTCGACGTCGTAGTAGAAGTACTGCTTGGTCCAGAGCATGCCCGCGAGCGCCTGGCGCATGACGTTGGCGCGGTCGGCGTCCGCCTGCACCTCGGGCGGTGTGATGTCCTCGTAGAAGGCGTCGGCCTCGGCAAGGCGCAGGCCGAACACGCGGTCGAAGTCGGCGAAGGGCTTGCCACCCTTGACCGGCGCCGCGCGCGTCAGGCGCAGACGGACGACTTTGCTGGTATTCGGCCCAATCGACAGGGTGTGATGGGCCGCCACCTTGGTGCCCGCCAGGGCAGGGTTGACGGCACCGGCCCTGCCGTGGACCAGGAGGTCGTTGATGCCGTCCTTGACGAAGGGGCCGGCGTTCGGGGAGCCGAAGAGGCGGGCGTGGTTGGTCTCGTTGTCGGTGAAGAGCCAGGGGGCCTTCGCCTCGGTGTAGAGGTAGTAGTCCTCGAGCGACTCCTGGAACAGCGGGTCGGTGTGGTGGGCCCGCACAACGCTGCCTGCGGTCCCGCCGATCGGCACGATGACCGGCTTCGAGCCGCCGCCCTTCCATGACCAGGTATTGCGGAACCACAGGGTCGGCAACAGGTGCAGCGTCGCCGCCTCGGGGCCACGGTTGTGCACCGTGATCCGGACCAGCACGTCTTCCGGTGCGGCCTTGGCGTACTCGACGACGACGTCGAAGTAGCGGTCCTGGTCGAAGATGCCGGTGTCGAGTAGCTCGTACTCGGGCTCGTGGCGGCCGCGACGGCGGTTGCCCTCGATGAGGTCCACGTACGGGAAGGCGGCCTGCGGGTACTTGTACAGGTACCGCATGTACGAGTGGGTGGGCGTGGAGTCGAGGTAGAAGTAGTACTCCTTGACGTCCTCGCCGTGGTTGCCCTCGCTGTTGGTGAGGCCGAACAGCCGCTCCTTCAGGATCGGGTCGCGGCCGTTCCAGAGCGCGAGCGCGAAGCACAGCACCTGGTGGTCGTCGCAGATGCCGCCGAGCCCGTCCTCGCCCCAGCGGTAGGCGCGGGACCGCGCCTGGTCGTGCGAGAAGTAGTTCCAGGCGTCGCCGTTGTCGCTGTAGTCCTCGCGCACGGTGCCCCATTGGCGCTCGGAGAGGTAGGGTCCCCACTTCTTCCATGCTGCGGTCCGGTCGCGAGCTTCCCTGAGCCTCTTCTGCTCCGCGTTCACGTGGGATCCCCCTCTGTTCGGTAGCTGCTTCAGACTAGACCATGGCGTCGGGTACCGCTTCCCCGGCGAGCCTCGTAGTCCGGGACATCGACAAGTTGACAACGACCAGCCGTCTGCGGCGAGACTAGACAAGTTACCCGATCTTCTGCCTACCCAGCCGGAGTTCCGAATGAATGAGACAAACACTGCGCTTAGCGACCTGGACGGGACGGTGCTAGCCCTCGCGCGCGAGCTCGCTCGCGCGGAGGCCCACTGCGTCGTGCTCGCCCGCGCGCGCCGGCGATCCCTCGCCGCCGTCGTTCTCGCGGCTGCCGTCGGTTTCGGGATGGGCGCCTACGTCGTCGCTCCCGCGACCGCCCAGCCCCAGCCTATGGGTGCGGCGACTGTCCAGCCGCCTGCTGCTGCGTCACCACAGACGCGCGATCAGCTGATGGCGATGTTGCCTCCGGAGGATCGCGCCCGGCTGCAGG
>JAFNAJ010000349.1 GCA_017860085.1 Acidobacteriota bacterium
GGGAAGAGAAGCAATCTGTGCACTGACCAGCGTGGGTTGCGTCTCGAAGTGCTGGCTGAGTGTCCGAGGATCTAAGGGTCGCGAACAGGTAATTGTTGGCGAACTAGACTCCTCTACGAGGGCAGAAAAGAAAGTCGTAATCGGGCTCGGTGCTGAACATGGCCGAACCTACGAGATCCACGCGGTGCCGCGCGACGCGTTCCACGCACAAACAACGCTACTGGCCATCAAGCAGCTCGTCGAAAACGCGGTCGCCCTCGACACCTTGCGCCGGCAGCAGAAGGAACGCACCTCGCTCTGGCCCGTCGAGGTCGACTTCGATGGACAGGCCGGCCTCTTCGCCTCCCCTGCCATGCGCGAGCGAGATCCACGCCCGCTCTCCGCAGGCCTCGGGCCGGTTCGTGCCATACAACTGCACCGCGGTGCCACACGACATGATGGAGAGCCAGCTCTTCGGCCACCGGCGCGGCGCCTTCACCTCGGCCATCGAGCACGCGCCTGGCCTGATCCGCGGCGCCGAAGGCGGCACGGTGTTTCTCGACGAGATTGGCGAGCTCAGCCTCGCGAGCCAGCCCAAGCTGCTGCGCTTCCTGGAAAGCTCGGAGATCCAGCCCATCGGCGAGCCGCAGCCGGTGCGGGTCAACGTGCGCGTCATCGCCGCCACCAACGCCGACCTGTCCCAGTTGGTCCGCGAGGGCCGCTTCCGCGAAGACCTCTTCTACCGCCTCGACATCTTGCGCCTCTCCATCCCGCCGCTGCGCGAGCGTCGCGAGGAGATCCCGGCCTTCTGCTCGTACTTCCTGGAGCGCTACTGCCGCGAGTCGCGAAAGTCCCACATGGAGGTCGCAGACGACGCGCTGGAGTACCTGGTGCTCTACGACTGGCCCGGCAACGTCCGCCAGCTCGCCGCCGAGATGCGCCGCGTCGTGGCACTGGCCGCTCCGGGGGCGCCGGTCACGCCGGCCGATCTCTCCCCGGAGATCCGCGCGTCGCGACGCACCGTTGCCGCCTCACAGCCGGTCGTCGGCGTCGACGACGTCGTCGTGTCACTCGAGCAGCCTCTGCCGCTCGCGGTCGAAGCCCTCGAGCGCGCAGCCATCGAGCGCGCCTTGCGTCAGAGCCGCGGGCGCGTCGAGCGGGCGGCCGAGGCGCTCGGCATCTCGCGAAAGGGGCTGTTCCTGAAGCGCAGACGGCTCGGGCTGCCCGTGGGCGACCGCTGATCGTCAGCCCGCCAGGCCTCGCACCAACCGTCCCAGCAGGTGCAACCGATAGTCTCCCGCCGGCGGGTTGTGATACCCGACCCTCCACTCGGCAGGCGTCAGGTCGCGCGCGTCCTTCGCCGGTTCGAACTGCGTGCCCTCGTGCCACTCGTTGAACGAGTTCACGTACACCAGGAAGAACCCCCGGCGCGCGTTCGACAACCGTGGGTCCGACTGCAGCGACACGGTCGTGTCGAACGACTCCGCGATGCGCCGGCCCGCCAGCTCCATCGCGAGCTCACGCGTGCGGTCGACGGCCCAATCCAGCGTCATCCGTCCCGGGTCGAAGGGCGCCGGCTGCCAACACGGGTCGTCGGGCGTCGGCCTGGGCACGATGGCATCGAACCCCGCGTTCACGTTGAACGAGAACAGCAGCCGCCCGCCGCTGAACACCGAGGCGTGTCCGGGCCACGTCGACGGCGCCACGAAGTTGTCGTAGATCGCCATGCCATCGAACCCCGACGCCGCGGTACGCCCCACGTCGAGCGAATCGGCCAGCAGCGTCACGTGATCGAACGCACCCCGCAGCTCCGTTCGGACCCGGGCTGTCTGTCGTCGCCAGCGCGCGTCCTCGGTGTAGTCGGGCACCTCGTGCTCGCGCCCGAGACAGTCGGTGACGCGCGGCGGGAGGATTGCCCTGAACAGCTTGAACACCGGCCCGGCCCGCCCCGTGGCATCCTGCAGGACCAGCATCGCGTCCCAGTGGCGTGCGTCGCCGTACTTCCGCACGAGCCACAGCACATCGTCTGCGAACAGCTCGGCCCGATCGTTGCGGTAGGGCTCCAGGTGGAACGTCACCCGCAGATCGTGGTCCCGCATCACGTCCAAGAGCGTCGGCACCACCTCGTCGGTGAACGATCCCGGGCCCCACCAGCTCACGTTCACCGCGCCGATGCCGGCGTCCGCTATCCAGCGGGCGTGCTGCTCCAGCACGTGCCTCGATCGCGAATCGTACGGTCCAAGCAAGGGCATCGACGATGCCGCGATGTCGACCGGCGGCTCGCGCCCAGCCTCGTTCCAGTGGAGCCACGGCTCGGTGGCGTACCAAGGGTAGTACTCGAAGATGAAGTGACGCCGAAGGTCGGCGTAGCGAGAGGAGAGGGGCTCGGCAGCGAGAGACTCGCGTGGCAGCGGTTCGCGCGGCAGCGCCTCGTGAGGCGCCTCCCTCGGTCTGCGAACGGTGGACACACCGGGCACCTGGCCCGCCTGTCTCGCCCAGGCTGCCACGGACGAGTCGCCGTGCCACAGGCGCGCGGGATCGGGGAACCCCAGCTGCCGACCGAGTCGGCCCGCGCCCGATAAGCGGGACAGCGAAGCGCCCGCCGCGCCTCGCCACGGCCACCACGCGGCCGTCGACGCCACGCCGGCCAGGAACGCGCGTCTCGACAATCTTCCCATCGGCGGCTGGGGCCTCCCCACCCCACCTCACGGTGAGCGGTTCGTGGCCCATCCGTCAGGTTAGCAGAGAACCTGCACCCTCGGGGTGTGGATGGGGCGCGCCGCATGCCACCGCGATGCGGTCCCGGCCCTACTTGAAGATGTACCGCATGCCGGCCGCGATGTTGTAGTTGCTGCTCTGGTCGTTGTTGGCGAAGAAGAGACGCCCCTCGCCGATGACCATCAGCGTGCCCTTGTCGGAATCGCTCACCGGCGCGCCGAAGTTCACAATCCACGCGCCCGTGTTGTGATCGGTGTCGAACAGGTCCCACCACCCGAAGCCGGTGCCGATGAACGCGCCGCGCGGCGAGAAGTGGTAGTTGACCACGGCCTCGGCCAGCAATGAGACGTTGTTGTACTCGTTCGGGTCGAAATCGTAGTCACCGAGGTCGCCAAACTGGAAGGCCATGCCCAGCGCCGGCGCGAAGCTCGCCTTGTAGTCGGCAAACCAGAAGAGGGGGCCGGCCTTGATCGCGAGCTGCGGGTCGCAGAAGCCCGGCGAGATCCCGATGCCGTCCTCGTTCTCGATGTCGTACTGACGGCGCTGCTTGCCGAAGGTGCCGTCCGCGAAGAAGTCCACCACGTCGTACTCCGGCACCACGGCCGTCGCCTCGCACGTGTTCTTCGCCGCGCCGGTCTGCGTCGTGATCCGCAGCGTGTACGTCCCCGCCTTGGGCTTCTTCACGAACACCGTCCCCTTGAACGGCGTCTTCGCCGTCCACTCGGTCTTCGCGGTGCCCTCGTAGCTCATGGGCACGGGCTGTCCCAGCGGGCCGATGATCTGCACGGTCATCGTCTCGGCCGGCTTCCGCCCTGCCGTCGCCGCCGTACCGTCGATCAGGATGTCGTAGCCGCCCTTCACCTTCGTCGGCGTGGCGGTCACGCCGCAGCTCGGTGACAGCTCCTCAAACGCCTTGCGCTCGGCTTCCTTGCGGGCCTGTTCCTCGGCCTGGCGCTTCGCGGCCGCGGCCGCCGCGGCCGCCGCCTCCGCCGCGCGCTTCTTCTCGTCCTCGGCCCGCCGCGCCGCGTCGTCCGCCTGCTTCTTCGGGCTGGGTCCCGTGGCCATCAACGACAGGTTGCCGCACGCCTTGGGCACGACGAACGTGTAGGCCTTGTCGCCGTCGTCCACCACAAACTGGAAGCCCTCGAACGGCTTTGTCCCCGCCCACACCGCGTCGGTCGCAATGTCAGGCTTGCCACCCCGCTTCAGCCCCATCCACTGGATCGGCGTCCCGGGCGCCACCGACGTCGCCGTCACCTGGCCCTCCGTCAGGGCCGTCAGCACCTGCGGCGTGATCGACGTCAGGCCGGCCTTGTCCAGCACCTGGCTGA